>NZ_JBBCPK010000025.1:0-50185 GCF_037150775.1 Leclercia sp. M50 | reverse complement strand
TCAATCTGCCGTCGCACCGCGCCACCGGAAGCAGCAACTTCGCGCTGCACACCTTCCGCGGCGCAGCGTACTCTACGCCAGACGCGAAATATGAGAAATACAAGTTCGACACCATCGCCGATAACGAAAACCTGAACGTCAGCTCCAAAGGCGGCTGGGTTGCGATGCTGCAGCAGTATTTCGCTACCGCGTGGATCCCGAATAACGACGGTACCAACAACTTCTATACCGCGAACCTGGGTAACGGTGTTGCCGCTATCGGCTATAAGTCTCAGCCGGTTCTGGTTCAGCCGGGTCAAACCGGTACGCTGGCCAGCACCCTGTGGGTCGGCCCGGAAATCCAGGACAAAATGGCTGCCGTGGCGCCGCACCTGGACCTGACCGTAGACTACGGTTGGTTGTGGTTCATCTCTCAGCCGCTGTTCAAGCTGCTGAAGTGGATCCACAGCTTCCTGGGTAACTGGGGCTTCTCCATCATCGTTATCACCTTTATCGTTCGTGGCATCATGTACCCGCTGACCAAAGCGCAGTACACCTCCATGGCGAAGATGCGTATGCTGCAGCCGAAGATTCAGGCGATGCGTGAGCGTCTGGGCGATGACAAGCAGCGTCAGAGCCAGGAGATGATGGCCCTGTACAAAGCCGAGAAAGTGAACCCGCTGGGTGGCTGCTTCCCGCTGCTGATCCAGATGCCTATCTTCCTTGCGCTCTACTACATGCTGATGGGCTCCGTTGAGCTGCGCCACGCGCCATTCGCGCTGTGGATCCATGACCTCTCCGCACAGGACCCGTACTACATCCTGCCGATCCTGATGGGCGTGACGATGTTCTTCATCCAGAAGATGTCGCCGACCACCGTGACCGACCCGATGCAGCAGAAGATCATGACCTTTATGCCGGTCATCTTCACCGTGTTCTTCCTGTGGTTCCCGTCAGGTCTGGTGCTGTACTATATCGTCAGCAACCTGGTAACCATCCTTCAGCAACAGCTGATCTACCGTGGTCTGGAAAAACGTGGCCTGCATAGCCGCGAAAAGAAAAGCTCCTGATCCCAAGTAGGCTGTAGCTAAAATAAAGGCGGTCATCAGACCGCCTTTTTTATTGCGTTAAGAAGAGACAAATCATGAGCCATAACGACACTATCGTCGCCCAGGCAACCCCACCGGGACGCGGTGGTGTGGGCATTCTGCGTATCTCCGGCCTGAAGGCGCGCGAGGTGGCAGAAGCGGTGCTGGGTAAACTGCCAAAGCCACGCTATGCCGATTATCTGCCCTTTAAAGATAGCGACGGAACGGCGCTGGACCAGGGCATCGCACTCTGGTTCCCGGGCCCGAACTCCTTTACCGGCGAAGACGTGCTCGAACTGCAGGGCCACGGCGGGCCGGTGATCCTCGACCTGCTGTTAAAACGCATTCTGACCCTGCCGGGCCTACGCATCGCCAAACCGGGCGAGTTCTCCGAGCGGGCGTTTCTGAACGACAAGCTGGATCTGGCCCAGGCAGAAGCGATTGCCGACCTGATCGACGCCAGCTCTGAACAGGCCGCGCGCTCGGCGCTGAACTCGCTGCAGGGCGCCTTTTCCGCGCGCGTTAACCATCTGGTGGAAGCACTTACTCACCTGCGCATCTACGTGGAAGCAGCCATTGATTTCCCGGATGAGGAGATCGACTTCCTCTCCGATGGCAAAATCGAAGCCCAGCTTAACGAAGTGATGAACGATCTCGACGCGGTACGCGCCGAGGCGCGTCAGGGCAGCCTGCTGCGCGAAGGGATGAAGGTGGTCATTGCCGGGCGTCCGAACGCCGGGAAATCGAGCCTGCTGAATGCCCTGGCGGGGCGCGAAGCGGCAATTGTCACCGACATAGCCGGTACCACTCGCGACGTGCTGCGGGAACACATTCATATCGACGGTATGCCGCTGCATATCATCGACACCGCGGGCTTACGCGATGCCAGTGACGAAGTGGAGCGTATCGGTATCGAGCGCGCCTGGCACGAGATCGAGCAGGCCGACCGGGTGCTGTTTATGGTGGACGGGACTACCACCGCCGCCGTTGACCCGGCCGAAATCTGGCCAGACTTTATCGCCCGCCTGCCAGCAAAACTGCCGATCACCGTGGTGCGTAACAAAGCGGACGTTACCGGCGAAACGCTGGGTATCAGCGATGTGAATGGTCACTCACTTATCCGTCTGTCGGCACGTACCGGCGAAGGTGTGGATGAGCTGCGCAACCATCTGAAGCAGAGCATGGGCTTTGATACCAGCATGGAGGGCGGCTTCCTCGCCCGTCGTCGCCATCTGCAGGCGCTGGAAGAGGCGGCACAGCATCTGGATCAGGGTAAAGCGCAGCTGCTCGGCGCCTGGGCCGGAGAGTTGCTGGCGGAAGAGCTGCGTCTGGCGCAGCAGGCGTTAAGCGAGATCACCGGGGAGTTTACCTCGGACGATCTGCTGGGTCGCATCTTCTCCAGCTTCTGCATCGGGAAATAAACCCGTTGCAGTTAACTGCAAAAAAGCCGCAATAGCATCGCTGTTATTGCGGCTTTTTCTTTTCTCATATTACCTGAATAAATACCAAATACGCCTGTTATATTCTCTGTGATTACAATCACAATTAATATCACCGCGCATAGACAAATATTCTCATTCGAATAGTGTAGTAGCGTGTCTAATGAGGATAAATCAATGATGATTATCTTAAATACATATATCACTTCTAAGTGGTTCAATATTGACAATAAAATTGTCAATCACCATCCTTAATCTCCCTTCGCTTCTCATTCTCTATGCAACCTGAATAGATTAACACTCTATTTATCCGGTATGCCTGAAATCATTGCGCCCATAAGGCTGCAATTGTGCCTCTGCACGTCTCTGTCGGTGAAATATATTCTCCCGGTTGCGTAGCGGTATGGCAGGCCCAGGCATGCCTGTATTAATGGTTATTAAAATAGCCACCAGCACCGCTGCAATAAAAACAGGAATGATATAATGGAAAACTTCAAACATTTACCAGAGCCATTTCGCATCAGAGTTATTGAGCCAGTTAAACGCACCACAAGGGAGCATCGCGAAAACGCTATTATTAAATCCGGGATGAACCCTTTCCTGCTGGATAGCGAAGACGTGTTTATTGATTTACTGACCGACAGCGGCACTGGCGCTGTCACACAAAATATGCAGGCCGCCATGCTGCGCGGTGACGAAGCCTATAGCGGAAGCCGCAGCTACTATGCGCTGTCCGACGCGGTGAAAGAAATTTTCGGCTATCAATATACTATCCCGACCCATCAGGGACGCGGCGCCGAGCAGATTTATATTCCTGTGTTAATCAAAAAACGCGAGCAGGAGAAGGGGTTAGACCGCTCGAAAATGGTCGCCTTCTCGAACTACTTCTTTGACACCACGCAGGGGCATAGCCAGATAAATGGCTGCACCGTCCGTAACGTCTATATTAAGGAAGCATTCGATACCGGCGTCCGTTACGATTTTAAAGGCAACTTTGACCTGCAGGGTCTGGAAAACGGCATCGAAGAAGTGGGGCCGAGTAACGTGCCTTATATTGTCGCAACCATCACCAGCAACTCCGCCGGTGGGCAGCCAGTGTCGCTGGCGAATCTGAAAGCGATGTATGCGATTGCCAGAAAATACGATATCCCGGTCGTCATGGATTCTGCGCGCTTCGCAGAAAACGCCTGGTTTATTCAGAAACGCGAAGCGGAATATAAAGACTGGACTATCGCGGAAATAACCCGGGAAACCTACAAGTACGCGGATATGCTGGCGATGTCCGCCAAGAAAGATGCCATGGTGCCCATGGGCGGGTTGCTGTGCATCAAGAACGATGACTACTTCGACGTCTACACCGAGTGCAGAACGTTGTGCGTCGTTCAGGAAGGGTTCCCGACTTACGGTGGCCTTGAAGGTGGCGCGATGGAGCGTCTGGCTGTTGGCCTGCATGATGGCATGGGCCAGGACTGGCTGGCCTACCGGATTAATCAGGTGCAGTACCTGGTTGACGGCCTGGAAGCCATCGGGGTGGTTTGCCAGCAGGCGGGGGGCCATGCTGCCTTCGTGGATGCGGGTAAGTTATTGCCGCACATTCCAGCAGAACAGTTCCCGGCGCAGGCGCTGGCCTGTGAGCTCTATAAAGTAGCGGGTATCCGCGCAGTTGAGATCGGTTCGTTCTTATTAGGCCGCGATCCGAAAACAGGTAAACAATTACCTTGCCCGGCAGAGCTGCTGCGTTTAACGATTCCGCGGGCCACGTATACGCAATCGCATATGGATTTCATCGTCGAAGCCTTTAAACACGTTAAAGAAAATGCGAAGAATATAAAAGGGTTAACCTTCACCTACGAACCTAAAGTATTACGCCACTTCACTGCAAAACTCAAAGAAGTTTAACCTTCTGTCCCCGGGTGGCTAAATAATATTAGCCACCCACAAAGTAAATATATCAATAACATCAGGCTTACCATAATTGATGGGGGCACCATGGATAACGCTTTAGAATTAGAGACTAAACACTCTTCGGTTTGGGGTGTCATGGTTATAGCAGGTACCGTTATTGGCGGGGGAATGTTTGCTTTACCCGTGGATCTGGCAGGGGCATGGTTTTTTTGGGGTGCCTTTATTTTAATTATTGCCTGGTTTTCAATGCTTCACTCCGGGTTGTTATTGCTGGAAGCAAATTTAAACTATCCTGTCGGTTCAAGTTTTAATACGGTCACCAAAGATCTGCTTGGCAATAAATGGAATATCGTAAGTGGTTTCACGGTCGCCTTTGTGCTTTATATCCTGACCTATGCCTATATCTCGGCCAATGGCGCAATCATAAGTGAAACCATCGCCATGAATCAGGGCACGCATGTGAACCCGCGCATTGTGGGTGTCAGTACGGCGCTCTTTGTCGCGGCGGTGTTGTGGTTCAGCTCATTAGCCGCCAGCAGGATTACCTCGCTGTTTTTAGGCATTAAGATCATCGCCTTTATCGTTGTTTTTGGGTCATTTTTCTTTCAGGTTGATTACTCGATATTAAGAGACAGCAACGTTACCTCTGCCAGCAATACCAGCTACTTCCCCTATATCTTTATGGCCCTGCCCGTCTGCCTGGCGTCGTTTGGTTTTCATGGCAATATTCCCAGCCTGATCATCTGCTATGGGAAGCGGAAAGATAAACTGATAAAAAGCCTTGTGTTTGGCTCGCTGCTGGCGCTTTTTATCTATCTGTTCTGGTTGTATTGCACGATGGGGAATATCACCCGCGACAGCTTCAACGAGATCATCTCATCCGGGGGCAACGTCGATTCGCTGGTGAAATCTTTCCTTGGCACCCGCCAGCACGGGGTCATCGAATTTTGCTTACTGGTGTTCTCCAATTTAGCCGTCGCCAGCTCCTTCTTTGGCGTCACGCTAGGCTTGTTCGATTACCTTGCCGACCTCTTTAAACTGGATAATTCCCCCTCCGGTCGTCTGAAGACAATCATGCTGACCTTCCTGCCGCCCACTTTGCTCTACCTTATCTTCCCGAACGGCTTTATCTACGGAATTGGCGGTGCCGGGCTGTGTGCAACCCTATGGGCGGTCATTGTCCCGGCCCTGCTCGCGTTGAAAGCGAGACAGAAATTCCCGGATAAGATGTTTACCGTCTGGGGCGGGATAGCGATCCCTTCTCTGGTGATCCTCTTCGGGGTCGTGGTCATTTTTTGCTGGTTCGGTAATACCTTTAATTTCCTGCCGCGCTTCGGTTGATCCTGCCTGCGTTCCTGTAAGCCACCTCACGCTGAGGTGGCTTTCCTGCCAGGAAATCACCTTTGTCCAAATGGCAACTCGCTAAACCTTCCTTCTCCCCCTATGCTTCATGCCTGCATTTATGGGGGGTTTATGGCTCGTTTTCTGTTTTGTAGTTTTGCGCTGGTGCTGCTTTATCCATCGGGCATTGATATGTATCTGGTGGGGCTGCCGCACATCGCCCGCGATCTGGGCGCCAGCGAAGCGCAGCTGCATATCGCGTTTTCAGCCTACCTCGCGGGGATGGCGTCATCGATGGTGTTTGCCGGAAAGATTGCCGATAAAGCCGGACGGCAGCCCGTCGCCATTACCGGGGCGGTAATTTTTGCCCTGGCATCGGTGCTCTGCTCTCTGGCGCAGGAGAGTACGCTGTTTCTGGCCGGGCGCTTTATCCAGGGCATCGGCGCGGGCGGCTGCTACGTGGTGGCGTTTGCGATTTTGCGTGACACCTTAAGCACCCAGCGACGCGCCAAGGTGCTCTCCATGATAAACGGTATCACCTGTATTATTCCGGTGCTGGCACCGGTGGTGGGCTACCTGATCATGCTGCAATTCCCGTGGCAGAGCCTCTTCTGGGCCATGGCGGCGATGGGAATGCTGGTTTTTATCCTCTCTATCGCGGTGCTGAAAGAGACCCATCCGGGAGCGCAAAACCCTGGTCACACGGCGTCGGTTCCGCCGGAGGAGACGCTGCTTAACCGCTTCTTCATTAGCCGGCTGCTGATCACCACCCTGAGCGTGGCGGTGATCCTGACCTATGTAAACGCTTCCCCGGTGTTATTAATGGAAATCATGGGTTTCGATCGCGGCGAGTATTCTACGGTGATGGCGTTAACCGCGCTAGTCAGCATGGTCGTCTCCTTTTCGGCGCCGTTTGCACTGAATATCTTCCGCCAGCGCACGCTGATACTGACCTCGCAGGTACTGTTCCTGGCGGCGGGCGTGGTGCTGGCGACAGCCAGCTCTCCTGCCCTGATGCTGGCCGGTATTACCCTGGTTTGCGCCGGGTTCTCGATGGGGTTTGGCGTGGCAATGAGCCAGGCATTAGGGCCGTTTGCGCTGCGAGCGGGAGTGGCAAGCTCGGTGCTGGGTATTACTCAGGTCTGCGGCTCGTCGCTGTGGATTTGGCTGGCGGCGATAATCGGGCTGAATGCACTGAATATGCTGATCGGGGTTCTGATTGGCTGTAGCATGCTCAGCATCACCCTACTTATGGTCATCCGGCCCGCAGCACATCATGAAGAAGCCCCTCAGCAGTCTCGATCTTAACCTGTTGTTGTGCCTGCAGCTTTTGCTGCAGGAACGCAGCGTCACCAAAGCCGCGAAACGGATGAACGTTACGCCGTCCGCGGTGAGTAAATCACTGGCGAAGCTGCGCGACTGGTTTGACGATCCGCTGTTTGTAAAGACCCCTCTGGGGTTGCTGCCCACCCCGCTGACGGTGAGTCTGGAACAGGATCTGGCCGACTGGATGCAGATTGGCAACCAGATCCTCGATAAATTCCACCATGACTCTCCCGGCGGCCTGACCTTTGAGCTGGCGGCGGAAACGCCGCTGATGCTGATCCGCTTTAACGCGCTACTGGAACAGGTGAATCAGCGTTACCCACAGGCGACCGTGAAGATGCGCCACTGGGATTACGATTCGCTGGACGCCATTACCCGCGGGGAGGTCGATCTCGGTTTTACCGGGCGCGAAACGCACCCGCGCTCCCGGGAGTTACTGAAGCTGATGCCGTGGTTTATCGACTACGAAATTCTCTTCAGCGACCGCCCTTGCGTCTATCTGCGCGAGGACCATCCCGCTCTCCAGGAGACGTGGGATCTGGAGACCTTCCTCCGCTATCCGCATATCAGCATCTTCTGGGAGCGGAGCGACACCTGGGCGCTGGATGAGGTGCTGAGAGAGATGGGACGTACGCGTAATATCGCCATGAGCCTGCCTGGATTCGAGCAGTCGATGTTTATGGCGGCACAGCCGGGCCATAATTATATTGCCACCGCGCCGCACTACTGCCATCACTATAATCAGCTCCACCAGCGGAAGCTGGTTACCCTGCCAATCCCCATCGATGAAGCGCAGGCGCAAAAGCTCACCGTTCCCTTCACCCTGATCTGGCATAAGCGTAACAGCCACAACCCTAAAATCCTCTGGCTGAGAGAAACCATTAAGGCGCTGTATGGTTCTCCATTGCGCTAACGGTCCGGTTTTTGGCTAAGAAAGTGTAAAGTTCCGCTGCAAAACTTCCCTTACCCCCATTTAGCCATTAAAACAGTAGATCAGTTAAGCGATAATGATGTAAACGTTTAACCCGTCTACTGACCATTATCATGGAGCGAAAAATGGCAACGCATTTTGCAAGAGGGACGCTGACCGAGGGGCGGCTGGTTTCGACCAGACTCTCTCCATCCTGTCATATCGAAGCGCGGAAGCTTCCGGAACATCGTCGGGCGCGATTTTTGGCTTCCCGATCGCTGCTTGCTGAACTGATGTTTATGCTTTACGGCACCAGCGAGCTGCCGGACGTAATTACCGAACCTGAGGGTCGCCCGGTTTTTGCCGATCCTGCGCTTCCCCGTTTTTCTATTGCCTACGCCGGCAATATCGTGGGTCTGGCGCTGACCACGGAAGGCGACTGCGGCCTGGATATGGAGCTGCAGCGGACCATTCGCAGCATGGATGGTACCCACGCTCACGACACCTACCCCTTATCCAGCAACGGGACCTAAGGGGTGCGAAACCGGACCGACCCAACGAAGCCAGAGCACAGCTCATTACCCTGCGCCAGAGCATTCGTAAACTGTCAGGCGACGCCAGCGACTGCGCCAGCCTGCTACAACTGTTACCGGGCTCAGGTCGTCTACGAGCATCCAGAGCCGCGCAGGTGGAAGCCTTAAGCGATGCCGAAGATGTGCTGATCTGGTCTGTTGCCGTCACCCCGGTTATTGAACGGTTAAAAATCTGGGCATTCGATAGCCGCCTTGGATGGAACGGTCTGCCGGATGTTCCTGCCCGCGCCAACGAGCCGGCAGCACGCCTGATGCGACTCACCAGTTTACCGGCGGAGAAAGCGATTACCCTTACCTGACCCTTCAGCAGGGCCATCATGATGAAGAAGGAGTAGTGATGTCTGATACGTTGAATGTTGTTACGTTACTGGGAAGCCTGCGCAAAGGTTCATTTAACGGCATGGTTGCCCGCACTCTGCCGAAGCTGGCGCCTGAGGGGATGGCAATTAGCGCCCTGCCGTCGATCGGTGATATCCCGCTGTACGACGCCGATATACAGCAGGAAGAGGGATTCCCTGCTGCCGTAGAAGCGCTGGCAGAACAGATCCGCCAGGCAGACGGCGTGGTGATCGTGACTCCGGAATATAACTACTCCGTGCCGGGTGGCTTAAAGAACGCTATCGACTGGCTTTCTCGTCTGCCGGAGCAGCCGCTGGCAGGCAAGCCGGTGCTGATCCAGACCAGCTCAATGGGGGCGATTGGCGGTGCGCGCTGCCAGTATCATCTGCGCCAGATCCTGGTCTTCCTCGACGCGATGGTAATGAACAAACCGGAATTTATGGGTGGCGTGATTCAGAACAAGGTCGATCCGCAGACGGGTGAAGTGATTGACCAGAGCACGCTGGATCACCTGAGCGGACAGCTGAGCGCGTTCGGGAAGTATATCCAGCGGGTAAAAGCGTAAAAGAAGGGACAAAAATTAAAGCCCTTTTCTGAGAAAAGGGCTTTTTTTATTACGCGTCGATAAACGCAATCTTCAGAATGAACAGCAGCGCAACGACCATCACGCACGGGCTGATTTCACGCCAGCGCCCGGTTCCCGCCTTCATAACACAGTAAGAGATAAAGCCCAGCGCAATGCCTTCGGTGATGGAGAAACTGAACGGCATCATCACCGCAGTGATAAACGCCGGCACCGCTTCGGTCAGGTCATCCCATTTCACGCGCGCCAGGCTGGAGGTCATCAGCACACCCACGTAAATCAGCGCGCCTGCGGCAGCGTAGGGCGGCACCATACCGGCCAGCGGAGAGAGGAAGATCACCAGCAGGAACAGCAGGCCGACGACGACAGCGGTCAGGCCGGTACGGCCACCCACGGAGACCCCGGAAGAGGATTCGATGTAGGCGGTCACAGAGGAGGTACCGATAAAGGAGCCGGTTACGGAGGAGATGCTGTCCACAAACAGCGCCTGCTTCATACGCGGGAATTTGCCCTTCTCATCCGCCAGACCGGCCTTGTCGGTCACGCCAATCAGCGTCCCGGAGGAGTCAAACAGGTTCACCAGCATGAAGGAGAAGATCACCCCGGCCAGACCCAGGTTCAGCGAGCCCGCCAGATCGACGTGACCAATCACCGTGGAGACGCTCGGCGGCGCGGAGACGATGCCGTTGTAATGTACATCGCCCAGCATCCAGCCCAGCAGGGTAGTGACAATAATCGACACCAGCACCGCCGCATGGATATTGCGTGAGGCCAGAATCGCGATGATGAAGAAGCCCAGCACACCCAGCAGCACGCTGTGGGAGGTGAGTTTACCGATGCTGACCAGGGTCTCCGGGTTCGCCACGATCACGCCGGCGTTTTTCAGCCCCATCATGCCAATAAACAGGCCGATACCGCTGGTGATACCTACGCGCAGGCTGACCGGGATATTAGCAATCATCCAGTAACGCACGCGGAAAATGGTCAGCAGCAGCAGACCGACCGCGCCCCAGAAGATGGCGCCCATGCCCACCTGCCACGGCAGGCCCATCGCCTGAACCACGACGAAGGCGAAGAAAGCGTTGAGGCCCATCGCCGGTGCCAGGGCAACCGGCAGATTAGCGAACAGCCCCATCAGGATGCTGCCGAAGGCGGCGATAAGACAGGTCGTAACGAAGACGGCGCTGGTGTCCATGCCAGCAACGCCCAGAATTTGTGGGTTCACGAAAACGATATAGACCATCGTCAGGAAGGTAGTGAAACCGGCGATCACTTCGGTGCGTGCCGTCGTGCCGTGCTCGCGCAGTTTAAACACGCGCTCAAGCAAACCCGCGCCAGAAGACTGGGTAGTGTGTTGTTGACTCATTATCTATTTCCGAACAGGGAGGGAAAATCCGTCGCTATCCTATACCAAAATGCGACAATAAGGGCGGTTGTGAGGTACTTTTTTTCATTGCATCTGCTTATACGGCAACGATTGCGTCACACCGTTATGCATTACGTAAACGTTAAACTTGTTAAGAAAGGGAAAGGCATGTCTCAGATTGATGCGGTATTTTTCGACTGCGACGGTACGCTGGTCGACAGTGAGGTCATCTGTTCCCGGGCGTATGTCACCATGTTCCAGGAATTTGGTATCACGCTCGATCTCGAAGAGACCTTCAAACGCTTTAAGGGCGTGAAGCTCTACGAGATCATCGACATCATTAATGCCGAACACGGCGTCAGCCTCGCGAAAGCGGATCTGGAGCCTGTTTACCGCGCCGAGGTCGCACGCCTTTTCGACTCGGAACTGGAAGCGATCGCCGGGGCCAGCGCCCTGCTGGATGCCATGGCGGTGCCGATGTGCGTGGTCTCTAACGGCCCGGTGAGCAAAATGCAGCACTCCCTTGGCAAGTTACAGATGCTGCACCATTTCCCGGAAAAACTGTTCAGCGGCTACGATATTCAGCGCTGGAAGCCCGATCCGGCCATGATGTTCCATGCGGCGAAAGCGATGAACGTCAACGTGGAGAACTGTATCCTGGTGGATGACTCCAGCGCGGGTGCGCAGGCGGGGATCGCCGCGGGCATGGAGGTGTTCTACTTCTGCGCCGATCCGCATAACCCGCCGCTCGACCATCCGAAGGTGACAACCTTTACCGATCTGGCGCAGCTGCCTGCACTCTGGAAGGCACGCGGCTGGAATATTACCCGCTAAGCAAATGCCCTCCCCGAACGGGGAGGGCTGATATTTTTACTTAAAGAGTTTTTGTACAAATTCCGCATAGGCCGGACGCCAGACGTCCATTTCGTGATTCAGTCCGGGATACAGCTTGTAGTCAAATTTGATGCCCTGCTTTTCCAGCTCCGCTTTCAGCCCGGCGATATCTTTTCCGGTAACCGAATCATGCTCTCCTACCACTACCGTAAAATTATGCAGCTGTCCGTTGATAACATCGGGCTGCTTAAATCTTGCGGCTACGCCCTCGTCAGGTACGGTAGTTGTGGTAACGCCGCTGAAGGTTCCCAGCCAGCCAAAGCTGTCCAGGTGATTCATTCCGGACACCAGCGCTTGATATCCCCCCTGCGACAGACCCGCCAGCGCGCGGCCCTCCGCCTCTTTACGCACGTTGAAGCGGGTATCAATCAGCGGAACTATCTCGCTCATCAGCTCTTGATCTGCCGCTTTAGCGTTGAGGTGATAAAAGGTTTTGCGTCTTTCGGCAGGCGGGAAGTTTTCAGGAATCGCCTCCGGAATGTCGGTCTCCGTGTCGGGCACGACCACCAGCATAGGTTTGATTTTACCCTCGGCCATCAGGTTATCCATGATTTGCGGCAGGCGGCCCTGATCGATGGCTGAAAGGCCGGTATCCCCAAACCCATGATAGAAATAGAGAACCGGTAACGGTTCGCCTTTACCGTTATATCCCGGCGGGGTCCAGACATAGACGCGGCGTTCAGCGTTGAGCGCCTGCGAATGCCAGGTCAGGGTGGTCAGATCGCCATGGGGAACCGGACGATCGTCCAGAATGCTGCCGGGGACCAGAATCAGGCTGGTATTGACCTGGCGCTGGGGTTTTGGATAGCGGCTGCCCGTGTCGCTGGAGCGAAAACCGTCAATATCGTAGAAATATTCATACAGGTTCGGTGCCATAGGCTCGCTTTTCCATGACCAGACGCCATTTTTATCTTTCGTCATATCATGGGAAACCCAGGTTTCCGGCATCGATCCCGTCACCACGGAGACCCGCTTCGCAGCAGGCGCAAACAGGCGAAAGGTAATACTTTTATCCGTATTAACCTGCGTGACATAGTGGCTAACCGGCATCGCCGGATCGGGTGTGGCAGGAAAGGGGGCGGCGTTAACCGGCATTCCAGTACTTATTCCAATACTGATTGCCATAGCCAGGCATGCTAATGATTTTTTCATGTTCCATCCTTTGCTGTTTTTCGTCCCACGTTAGCGCGTTTCGGTCGTCAGGCAACGGATGAAGGTAAATAATGTGATTGCACCAGAAATAATCACGCCAGTAAGTACTGGCGTGATGAGAGGAGGGTATTACTCTTTCGGATCTTTACCCGCCAGCATCTTGTCCAGCTCGTCTCCACCCACATGGCGGAAATCCTGGCCCTTCACGAAGTAGAAGATGTATTCGCAAATGTTCTGGCAACGGTCACCGATACGCTCGATAGAACGGGCGCAGAACAGCGCGGTCAGTACGCTTGGAATGGTTCGCGTATCTTCCATCATGTAGGTCATCAGCTGGCGCACGATGCCTTCGTACTCCTGGTCGACTTTCTTATCTTCCCGATAAATGCGTACCGCTTCATCCAGATCCATACGCGCAAAGGCATCCAGCACATCATGCAGCATCTGCACGGTGTGACGCCCCAGCGACTCCAGGCTCACCAGCAGCGGCTGGTGTTGCTGAGAGAATTTCTCCAGCGCGGTGCGGCAAATTTTGTCCGCCACGTCGCCAATACGTTCCAGCTCGGCGATAGTTTTGATGATCGCCATCACCAGACGCAGGTCGCTCGCTGTCGGCTGACGCTTGGCGATAATGCGCACGCAGGCTTCATCGATCGCCACTTCCATCATGTTGACGTGTTTGTCGCCTTCTACCACGCGCTTCGCCAGCTCGCTGTCCTGGTTATGCATTGCGGTGATCGCGTCAGAAAGCTGCTGCTCTACCATACCGCCCATGGTCATCACCTGGGTGCGGATACTCTCCAGCTCTGCGTTAAACTGGCCGGAAATATGTTTATTAAGATTGAGATTATCCATTGCGCACTCCTGAATCAGCCGTAGCGTCCGGTGATGTAGTCTTCTGTTTGTTTCTTCGCAGGCTTGGTGAACAGGTCGTCCGTTTTACTGAACTCAATCAACTCGCCCAGGTACATAAATGCTGTGTGGTCGGAACAACGGGCAGCCTGCTGCATGTTGTGGGTCACGATCACCACGGTGTAATCCGCTTTCAGCTCGGTGATCAGCTCTTCAATACGCCCGGTGGAGATCGGGTCCAGCGCTGAGCACGGCTCATCCAGCAGCAACACTTCCGGGCGAATGGCGATACCGCGCGCAATGCACAGACGCTGCTGCTGACCACCGGAGAGAGAGTACCCGCTCTGGTGAAGTTTATCTTTGGTTTCGTTCCACAATGCGGCCTTGGTCAAAGCCCACTGCACACGTTCATCCATATCGGCGCGGGAGAGCTTCTCGAACAGGCGCACGCCAAAGGCGATGTTGTCATAAATCGACATCGGGAATGGCGTAGGCTTCTGGAACACCATACCCACTTTCGCGCGCAGCAGAGCGATATCCTGGGTATTGGTCAGAATGTTGTCGCCATCCAGCAGGATCTCGCCTTCGGCGCGCTGCTCCGGATAAAGCGAATACATTTTGTTAAAGGTACGCAGCAGCGTGGACTTACCGCAGCCAGACGGACCGATGAACGCGGTAACCTGGTTTTTAGCAATATCCAGGTTGATGTTCTTCAGGGCATGGAACTTACCGTAGTAGAAGTTCAGGTCACGAACCGAAAGTTTACCCGGAGCAGTATTCACCATACTCATTGACTCATTTCCTCATCCGGCGCCGCAGCGTGCCACGCCGTCAATAATTAACCGTGTTTCTTCTTCGCGAAAATAACGCGCGCCAGAATGTTCAGTAACAGTACGCACAGGGTAATAATCAATACCCCGGCCCAGGCCAGTGACTGCCATTCGGCAAACGGGCTCATCGCAAATTTAAAGATCGTCACCGGCAGGTTGGCGATCGGCTGCATCATGTCCGTGCTCCAGAACTGGTTTGAGAGCGCGGTAAAGAGCAGCGGTGCCGTTTCACCGGCGATACGGGCAACGGCCAGCAGCACACCTGTCAGGATCCCCGAGATGGAGGCTTTCAGGGTGATGGCAGAAATCATCTTCCACTTTGGCGTACCCAGTGCGTAGGCCGCTTCACGCAGGCTGTCCGGCACCAGTTTCAGCATGTTCTCGGTGGTACGAATAACGATAGGCACCTGCAGCAGCGCCAGCGCAATCACACCCGCCCAGCCGGAGAAGTGTTCCATCTGCGCCACCACGATGGTGTAGACGAACAGGCCGACCACAATCGATGGGGCAGAGAGCAGGATGTCGTTAATGAAGCGAATCACTTCAGCAATCCAGGATTTACGGCCATACTCCGCCAGGTAAATGCCCGCCATGATGCCAAGTGGCGTGCCGAAGACGGTCGCCCAGAGGATCAGCAGGCCGCTGCCCGCCAGGGCGTTCGCCAGACCACCACCTGCCGTATTTGGCGGCGGTGTCATTTCGGTAAACAACGCCCACGACATGCCGTCGATACCACGCGCCACCGTGGAGAACAGGATCCAGATCAGCCAGAACAGACCAAACGCCATGGTCGCCATGGAGAGCGTCAGGGCGAGGCGGTTTTTCATGCGGCGTTTCGCCTGCATTTTGCGGCGGGATTCCGCCAGCTCCGCGGTATTTTGCATTTCGAGCGTAGCCATTAGCGTGCCCCCTCATTTTTCGCCAGGCGCATGATCATCAGCTTGGAGATCGCCAGAACAATGAAGGTGATAACAAACAGAATTAAGCCCAGTTCCATCAGCGCAGCTACGTGCAGGCCCGACTCCGCTTCGGCGAATTCGTTTGCCAGCGCCGAGGTAATGCTGTTACCCGGCATATAGAGCGAGGCGCTGTCGAGCTGGTAGGTGTTACCGATGATAAAGGTCACTGCCATGGTTTCACCCAGCGCACGACCCAGACCCAGCATAATGCCGCCGATTACACCATTTTTGGTGAACGGCAGGACGATACGCCAGATAACTTCCCAGGTGGTGCAGCCGATACCGTAGGCCGACTCTTTCATCATCACCGGGGTCTGTTCGAAGACATCGCGCATGACCGCCGCAATGTACGGAATAATCATGATGGCGAGGATCACGCCTGCCGCCAGGATGCCGATACCGAAAGCCGGACCGGAGAACAGCGCGCCCACAAACGGGATGGCGGAAAGGACGTTACCTACCGGCTCCTGAAAATAGGTCGCGAACAGCGGAGCGAAGATAAACAGACCCCACATGCCGTAAACGATACTTGGAATGGCCGCCAGCAGTTCAATGGCAATACCCAGCGGGCGTCGCAGCCAGTTTGGCGCCAGTTCGGTCAGGAACAGGGCGATACCGAAGCTCACCGGCACCGCAATCAGCAGCGCGATAAACGAGGTCACCAGCGTGCCGTAGATAGGCACCAGCGCACCGTAGATATCGTTCGGCGCATCCCACTCTTTGGTCCACAGGAAGGAGAAACCAAATTTCTGGATGCTCGGCCAGGAGGAGAAAATCAGGGACACGATAATGCCGCCCAGCAGCAATAGCACAATCAGCGCAGCCAGTTTTACCAGCGCGCTGAAAATCATGTCACCTTTTTTACCCGGAGGGTTAAATGCAGGCTTGGTTGCAGCCATAAATTACTCTTCTGTTTGAGACGTCTTACGAATATGCCCGGTGACGCTTACGCTTGCCGGGCCTACAGTCGGAACCGTAGAGCGGGTTAGCGCTAGCGCCACCCGCCATCTTCGTCAAAAATATCCTGTTAGTACAGCGCTTTACCGCTGCTGTCTTTCACGTTGGTTTTCCATGCAGCACGAATCTGCTCAACCACGCTGTCCGGCAGGCTGGCGTAATCCAGGTCGTTAGCCTGTTTGCCGCCATTTTTGTATGCCCAGTCGAAGAACTTCAGCACTTCAGCACCCTGCTCTGGCTTCTTCTGATCCTTGTGGACCAGGATGAAGGTGGTAGAGGTGATTGGCCATGCATTGTCGCCTTTCTGGTTGGTCAGATCCTGAGCGAAGGATTTGCTCCAGTCAGCGCCTTTAGCCGCGTTAGCAAAGTTCTCTTCAGTTGGGCTGACCGGTTTGCCGTCGGCAGAAACCAGTTTGGTGTACGCCAGGTTGTTCTGCTTGGCGTAAGCGTATTCTACGTAGCCGATTGAGCCAGGCAGACGCTGTACGAACGCGGCGATACCGTCGTTACCTTTACCGCCCAGACCGGTCGGCCAGTTAACGGTAGAGCCGGAACCGACTTTGGATTTCCACTCTTCGTTCACTTTCGCCAGGTAGCTGGTGAAGACGAAGGAGGTACCGGAGCCGTCAGCACGACGAACCACAGCGATGTTCTGCGAAGGCAGTTTCACGCCCGGGTTCAGTTTAGTGATGGCTTCGTCATCCCATTTTTTGATTTTGCCGAGGTAGATATCACCCAGGGTTTTACCATCCAGCACCAGCTCGCCGGACTTCAGGCCAGGGATATTTACCGCCAGCACAACACCACCGATAACGGTCGGGAACTGGAACAGGCCTTCCTGCGTCAGTTTTTCATCAGACAGCGGAGCGTCGGATGCGCCGAAATCAACGGTATTTGCGGTAATTTGTTTAACGCCACCGGAGGAGCCGATACCCTGGTAGTTCACCTTGTTACCAGTCTCTTTCTGGTAAGTATCAGCCCATTTGGCATACACCGGCGCAGGGAAGGTTGCACCAGCGCCAGTCAGGCTTGCCTCTGCAAATACAGAGAACGCGCTCATCGATAAGGTCGCGGCGACAACAGTTGCGACAGTGGTACGCATAACTTTCATAATGTCTCCTGCAAGATTTTCGTAAATCGTTGTTTAGTGGCTACGATGAGCAAAATAGGACAAAGAGGTGACAGATAAATGTACGAATTATGACAGTTTTATGACAACGAAAATTGCGCAGAAAATTAAGCAAATTAAAGCATCTTTATCAATAAGTTAAAGCGAAATATGACGCATTGATTTCAGAAAAATTTTCTTTCTGTGACACTGAAAAAAATAGCCGAAGATGACAGATTGTCATAGAACGCAGGGCAAAAAAGCAGGCGAAAAAACGGGCAGGAAGGATAAAAAAAGCTCCACCCGAAGGTGGAGCCTGAGAGGATTACTCTACGGTAACGGACTTCGCCAGGTTACGCGGCTGGTCGACGTCGGTGCCTTTGATCAGCGCAACGTGGTAAGCCAGCAGCTGCAGCGGAACGGTATAGAAGATAGGAGCAATGACCTCTTCCACATGCGGCATCTCGATGATGTGCATGTTGTCGCTGCTGGTAAAGCCGGCATCCTGATCCGCGAAGACATAGAGCACGCCGCCACGGGCGCGGACTTCTTCGATGTTGGACTTCAGTTTTTCCAGCAGTTCGTTGTTCGGTGCCACCACGATAACCGGCATATCCGCATCGATCAGCGCCAGTGGGCCGTGTTTCAGCTCACCTGCCGCGTAGGCTTCAGCGTGGATATAGGAGATCTCTTTGAGCTTCAGGGCGCCTTCCAGAGCAATCGGATACTGATCGCCACGACCCAGGAACAGGGCGTGATGCTTGTCGGAGAAATCTTCCGCCAGCGCTTCAATGCGCTTGTCCTGGGAGAGCATCTGCTCAATACGGCTCGGCAGCGCCTGCAGACCGTGCACAATATCGTGCTCAATTGCCGCATCCTGACCTTTCAGACGGGCCAGTTTCGCCACCAGCATCAGCAGGACCGTCAGCTGAGTGGTGAACGCTTTGGTGGAGGCCACGCCGATTTCGGTACCGGCTTTGGTCATCAGCGCCAGGTCAGACTCACGCACCAGCGAGGAGCCCGGTACGTTGCAGATGGCCAGCGAGCCCAGATAGCCCAGCTCTTTGGAGAGACGCAGCGCCGCCAGGGTATCAGCGGTTTCGCCGGACTGAGACAGGGTGATCATCAGGCTGTTACGACGCACGGCTGATTTGCGATAGCGGAACTCGGAGGCGATCTCCACGTCGCACGGCACGCCTGCCAGCGCTTCAAACCAGTAGCGGGAAACCATACCGGAGTTGTAAGAGGTGCCGCAGGCCACGATCTGAATGTGCTCAACTTTTGCCAGCATTTCGTTGGCGTTAGCCCCCAGTTCGCTCAAATCCACTTCGCCGTGGCTGATACGCCCGGTCAGGGTGTTTTTGATGGCATTCGGCTGCTCGTAGATCTCTTTCTGCATGTAGTGACGGTAAGCGCCTTTATCACCCGCGTCGTACTGCAGGTTGGATTCGATATCCTGACGTTTTACCGGCTCGCCAGATTTATCAAAGATTTTGACGTCACGGCGGGTCACTTCTGCAATATCGCCCTCTTCCATGAAGATAAAGCGACGGGTCACCGGCAGCAGCGCCAGCTGATCGGAGGCGATAAAGTTCTCCCCCATCCCCAGGCCAATCACCATCGGGCTGCCAGAGCGGGCTGCCAGCAAGGTAGACGGGTCGCGGCTGTCCATGATCACGGTGCCGTAGGCGCCGCGCAGCTGTGGGATCGCACGCAGTACGGCCTCACGCAGCGTACCGCCCTGCTCCAGCTCCCAGTGAACCAGGTGGGCAATCACTTCGGTGTCGGTTTCAGAGACGAAGGTGTAACCACGCGCGATAAGCTCTTCACGCAGCGGTTCATGGTTTTCGATGATGCCGTTATGCACCACCACAATGTGTTCAGAGACGTGCGGGTGCGCGTTGCCTTCCGAAGGTTCACCGTGGGTCGCCCAGCGGGTATGGGCAATACCTGTGCCACCGTGCAGCGGGTTCTCTTCCGCGGCCTGTGCCAGCATGTTTACTTTACCGAGGCGACGCAGACGGGTCATATTCCCTTCTGCATCCACCACTGCCAGACCGGCAGAGTCATAACCACGGTATTCCAGACGACGTAAACCTTCGAGAAGGATTTCAGCAATATCACGCTGCGCGACTGCGCCAACAATTCCACACATAGTTTTAGATTCCGAATAGAGGCTTTCGCCTGCGTTGTCGCTGACCTGTTATGCCCTTTCCGGGCGCCCCGAGCCTTGTAGAGAGTGGGGTTATATTTATGGGTACTGCTGATGGGCGGGGGATTATGTTATCCCCTCATCCCGAACCCTCTCCCGGAGGGGGAGAGGAAATAATCCACTTACTTTTTCTTCACCGGGCGTTTCCAGCCCTGCTTATGCACCTGCGGCACACGGCTTAACACCAACTCGTTCTCCGCCACATTGCGGGTAACGGTCGTGCCCGCCGCAATGGTAACGCCTTTACCAATCGTCACGGGCGCCACCAGCTGTGAATCCGATCCCACAAACACGTCGTCACCAATAATGGTTTTAAACTTGTTCGCACCGTCATAGTTACAGGTGATAGTCCCGGCGCCGATATTCACGTTATCGCCAATCTCCGCATCGCCCAGATAGGTCAGATGGCCAGCTTTCGAGCCTTTGCCCAGACGCGCCTTTTTCATTTCGACGAAGTTGCCGACATGTGCGCCTTCCAGCAGCTCAGCGCCCGGACGCAGGCGGGCAAACGGCCCGATAGTGCAGGCGGCGGAGAGATGAGCATCTTCAACCACGCTATAAGGGCTGATTTCGCAGTCGTCGCCAATGACGCTGTTTTTAATCACACAACCGGCGCCAATTTTGACGCGGTTACCCAGCGTTACGTTGCCTTCCAGAATAACGTTAGTATCGATTTCGACGTCGCGCCCGTGGCTCAGCACCCCACGCAGATCGAAACGCGCCGGATCGCGCAGCATCACGCCCGCCAGCAGCAGCTTTTCAGCCTGCTCGGACTGATATACGCGCTCCAGACGGGACAGCTGAAGACGGTTGTTCACCCCTTCCACTTCGCTTAAGCGATCCGGATGAACGGCAGCGATCTCGCGGCCTTCCTGATACGCCATCGCGATGATATCGGTGATGTAGAATTCGCCCTGGGCGTTATTGTTGTTCAGCTGTGACAGCCAGCGCTTCATGTCCGCGCCGTTGGCGATCAGAATGCCGGTGTTAATTTCCTGAATTTCACGCTGTGCCTCGGTGGCATCTTTGTGCTCAACGATGCCCGTCACCTTGCCGTTATCACGGGTGATACGGCCATAACCGGTTGGATCGTCCAGCTTAACGGTCAGCAGGCCGATCCCGCCCTGCGGTTTTGCGGCGCGCAGACGGGTCAGCGTCTCAACGGAGATCAACGGCACATCGCCGTAGAGCATCAGGATGTCTTCGTCGTCAGAGAAGAACGGGGAGGCCTGCTGCATGGCGTGGCCGGTGCCCAGCTGTTCTGCCTGCAGAACCCAGTTGAGTTTGTCATCGCGTAGCGTCTGCTTCAGCAGATCGCCGCCGTGACCGTAGACCAGATGCACCTGGCTGGCGCCAAGATCGTTAGCGGCATCAATGACATGCTGCACCATCGCTTTCCCTGCAAGGGTGTGCAGCACTTTAGGAAGATCGGAATACATGCGGGTGCCTTTGCCTGCGGCAAGGATGACCACGCTCATTGCAGTGTTCAACATACACGTCCTGACTGTAATTTGAGTGAAAAGTAAAACCCTTTGGCGTTGAAAATTCTACATATTTTGCGCCAAAAAATGGAGTGGCGGTAAAACGCACAACGTTGCCTGTTTCGGGCAAATTAAAGGTCCTTTTTACCGCAGATTAAAGGGCTTTGCCTGTGAAATATAGCGCCCTTTAGCGAACTCTCCAGCCCTCCCAACATGTTAGCTATTTTTTCGCTCTATTAATAAAGCCTGTTATAAGCAAAACACTGTTTTAATTATCTGAATGTGTGACACACAAAAAAGAAACACTGTTTTATTCTGATGATAATAGCGCTCAATTATTACTCAGGAGAATAAGATGAAGTCTAAAATACCTCTGGCCCTGATGATGTTTAGCGCCTTTTCCGCTATGGCAACAGAACAACCTCATGTCTGGAAAGCCATTGCCTTTGGGCAATCAACGGATCTGAATTTTTCCTCCAACGTGCTGCCCGAGAAAATCGGCGTCAATGATGTGACCATCGACGGGAAAAAGCTCTCGCCCCAGGAGAGCGCTGACCTGGCAAAAGCCATCACCCTGGAAAGCCGGGGCGGCAAAATCGCCAACTCCCATGACGGCTTAACGTTTTTCTATACCGAGCTGCCAACGGGAGAAAATTTCGTTTTGCAGGCCACTGTCCGGGTCGATCAGTTTGGGCCGGAGAATGGCGCGAAACCTGCCGCGCAGGAGGGCGCCGGATTGCTGGTGCGCGATGTCCTCGGCAACCCGCGCCAGCAACCGCTAAAAATGGGTTATGAAGAGTTTCCGGCGGCATCGAATCAGGTGATGAACGCCATCATGACCCAGGATAAAAAAGACCATCTGCGGGTAAAAATGCAGGCTATCACCCGGGAGGGGATCAGCCATCCGTGGGGTGATGCCGGAGCCGCCATTAAAAAACAGAGTTACAAGGAAGAGGTGGATCTGAGCCAGACGCCGGAATTTCGCCTGAAACTCCAGCGCACCGACGACGGCTTTATTACCGCCTGGGCCCCGCTGGACAGCGACACCTGGGTGAGCAAGCGCGTGCCGCGCGCTGACCTGATTTCGGTACAGAACAAGGACCACTATTACGTCGGCTTTTTTGCCTCCCGCAATGCCAAAATTACGGTCACTAACGCCTCGCTCATCACCACCAGCGCCCATACCGTGCCTTCGGAGCCCTGGCAGGCAGAGCCACTGCCGGTCGTGGTGCAGCTGGCGTCCGGTACGGTCAGCGCTTCGCCAGATTACCTGCTGCAGGCGCGCGCTAATGAGGACGGGGTATTTAGCGTAAGACAAAACGAAGTGGTGATCGGTAATGAGAAAGCGGTGAAAGCAGGCGAGATGTACACCCTGCCAGCCCGCCTGGAGCAGACCAGCACCTTCACGGTGACCTTTACGCCCGCTCATGGCACGCCAGTGAACCAGCAGCTCACCGTCGAACGCATTGCAGACAGAGATACGACGCACCTGTATGCCGCTCCGGACGGAAAAGCGGATGCACAAGGCACTGCCGATGCGCCACTGGATCTCGCCTCCGCCATCGCCCTGCTGGCGCCCGGCGGCAAGCTGGTGCTGAAAAGCGGCGATTACCCGCAGAGTGAGATCCCCGTCGCTGCCAGCGGCAGCAGAGATAAACTCAAAACCCTGCAGGCAGACGGGAAAGTGGTGATCCACGGCCTGCTGCTTGATGCCAGCTACTGGCATATCAACGGTATCGACGTGACCGGCAAAAGTCTGCGCGTTCAGGGTAGCCATAACCTGATCGAGCGCGTCACGGCCTACCGCAATGACGATACCGGGATCCAGATCTCCTCCCCGGAGAAGATTGGCCGGCCATTATGGGCAAGCTATAACCGGGTTGTGGATTCTGAATCTTACGCCAATGAAGATCCCGGCAAGATTAACGCCGATGGCTTCGCGGTGAAAATGCGGGTGGGGGAAGGTAACCGGCTGGAGCGTTGCTATTCCCATGACAATATCGACGACGGTTTTGACCTGTTCAACAAGATTGAAGATGGCGCAAACGGCGTGGTCGTGATTGAGAACTCGGTTGCCAGCAACAATACCAGTAACGGCTTTAAGCTCGGCGGAGAAGGGCAGCCTGTGGCGCATCAGATCCGCAACAGCAAAGCCACGGGCAATCACCTGGACGGCTTCACTGATAACTTTAACCCCGGCAGGCTGGTGGTGGAGAACAATATCGCGGTGGATAACCAGCGCTTTAACTACATCTTCCGTCCAAGCCCATACGGCGATGTGACAACTCAGGGAACCTTTACCGGCAACGTATCGATCCGTAATCAGCCAGGCGAGTACGACGATGCGGTGACAGGAAACGTTGATAACACGAACTACTTTATCGCGAAGGGCAGAAGCGTGAACAGTGAAGGGAAGAAACTGGATAAAACGCAGGTAAAAATGTAGGTACCAGAGAGGCGCTTCGCTTATCACACTACGGTAAGCGTGGCGCCACCCGGCATATCAGCACTTAGTGGTTGAACGTACCGAAAGAGACGTTCATGTTGCTGAAAAGGGCGATGATTTTGTTGATCGTTTTCATGATGGCATCCTGATATTTTTGGAGTTCAGTTATGTGATATTCATCACAAAACGAAGTCTACTCCTGACAATTCTGCCGATCAATCTTTTTGTGAGCTAAATCACAAAATAATAAAACATTGTTTTAGTTTCATATTTAATGAAACAGATCCATAAAAAAAGCCAGTCTGGAGACCAGACTGGCTTTCGTGCTTTCAAGCCGGTGTTACATCGCTTTTTTGGTCAACTCGATAACGCGCAGTTTCGCGATCGCTTTGGCCAGCTCTGCAGACGCCTGAGCGTAATCCACGTCGCCATGAGAGCTCTTAATGTGCTCTTCTGCTTTACGCTTCGATTCCAGAGCTCGCGCTTCGTCGAGATCCTGGCCACGAATTGCGGTATCAGCCAGTACGGTCACGCTACCAGGCTGCACTTCAATAATGCCGCCAGACAGATAGATAAACTCTTCATGACCGAACTGTTTAACGATGCGGATCATACCAGGCTTAATGGCGGTGAGCAGCGGGGCATGACCCGGGAAAATACCCAGTTCACCTTCGCTACCCGTTACCTGGATTTTCTCGACCAGACCAGAGAACATTTGTTGCTCTGCGCTGACGACGTCCAGGTGGTAAGTCATTGCCATATCACCCTCCGATTAAGGCGTTAAAGTTTTTTGGCTTTTTCTACGGCTTCGTCGATGGAACCCACCATATAGAACGCCTGCTCCGGCAGGTGATCGTATTCGCCTTCCATGATGCCTTTAAAGCCACGGATGGTGTCTTTCAGCGCAACGTATTTGCCCGGAGAACCGGTAAATACTTCTGCTACGAAGAATGGCTGGGACAGGAAGCGCTGGATCTTACGCGCACGTGCTACCACCAGTTTGTCTTCTTCAGACAGTTCATCCATACCCAGGATGGCGATGATGTCTTTCAGTTCCTGATAACGCTGCAGCAGGGACTGTACGCCACGCGCGGTGTCGTAGTGTTCCTGACCTACTACCAGTGGATCCAGCTGACGGCTGGTGGAGTCCAGCGGGTCAACGGCCGGGTAGATACCCAGAGACGCGATCTGACGGCTCAGTACCACGGTTGCGTCTAAGTGCGCAAAGGTGGTTGCTGGGGATGGGTCAGTCAAGTCATCCGCAGGTACGTATACCGCCTGAACGGAGGTAATAGAACCGGTTTTGGTTGAGGTGATACGTTCCTGCAGAACACCCATCTCTTCCGCCAGGGTCGGCTGGTAGCCTACCGCTGATGGCATACGACCCAGCAGTGCGGATACTTCCGTACCGGCCAGGGTGTAACGGTAGATGTTGTCGACGAACAGCAGTACGTCACGACCTTCGTCACGGAATTTCTCAGCCATGGTCAGACCGGTCAGCGCAACGCGCAGACGGTTTCCAGGCGGCTCGTTCATCTGGCCGTAAACCAGGGATACTTTATCCAGAACGTTAGAATCGGTCATTTCGTGGTAGAAGTCGTTACCCTCACGAGTACGCTCACCTACGCCCGCAAACACGGAGTAACCGGAGTGCTCGATCGCGATGTTACGGATCAGCTCCATCATGTTTACGGTTTTACCTACACCCGCACCACCGAACAGACCAACTTTACCGCCCTTCGCAAACGGACACATCAGGTCGATAACTTTGATGCCGGTTTCCAGCAGTTCCTGAGAGCTGGACAGCTCTTCATAGGAAGGTGCTGAACGGTGGATAGCCCAACGCTCTTCTTCGCCGATATCGCCTTTCATGTCGATCGGCTGACCCAGGACGTTCATGATACGACCCAGGGTTGCTTTACCTACTGGTACTTCAATTGGGTGCTCAAGGTCTTTTACTTCCAGACCACGACGCAGACCGTCGGAAGAACCCATGGCGATGGTACGCACGATACCGCCACCGAGCTGCTGCTGAACTTCCAGCACCAGATTTTCGTTACCATTCTGAACCTCAAGAGCATCGTACACGCGCGGTACGGCATCCTGAGGGAATTCGACGTCAACTACGGCGCCGATTACCTGGACAATCTTTCCAGTAGCCATCTTGAATCCTCTACGTAATTCGTAAACCTGGTTAAACCGCGGCGGCCCCCGAGACGATCTCGGTGAGTTCCTGAGTAATGCTGGCCTGACGAGCTTTGTTGTATACCAACTGCAGCTCTTTGATCAGGCTGCCACCATTATCGGTAGCGGCTTTCATCGCCACCATACGTGCGGCCTGCTCGCTAGCCAGGTTTTCTACCACGCCCTGATAAACCTGAGATTCAACATAACGACGCAGCAAGGTATCCAGCAGCGGTTTTGGATCCGGTTCATACAGGTAATCCCAGGCTTTATGCTGTAACTCTTCATCTTCTGATGCCGGTAACGGCAGCAGCTGAGTGAGGGTCGGAACCTGGGACATGGTGTTAATAAATTTGTTGTTTACAACGTACAGCCTGTCCAGACGGCCTTCATCATAGGCCTGCAACATCACTTTAACCGGACCGATCAGTTCGGACAGGGACGGGTTATCACCCATACCGGTCACCTGGGCGACGATATTGCCGCCTACGGAATTAAAGAAAGAGACGCCCTTAGAGCCGATCATCGCGATATCGCTTTGAACGCCTTTATCGGACCATGCTTTCATATCCGCCAGCAGCTTTTTGAACAGGTTAATGTTCAAGCCGCCGCACAAACCACGGTCGGTAGACACCACCAGGTAGCCCACGCGCTTAACGTCGCGTTCTTCCAGGTAAGGGTGCTTATATTCCAGATTACCGCTCGCAAGGTGACCAATCACTTTGCGCATGGTATCTGCATAAGGACGGCTGGCCGCCATACGTTCCTGCGATTTACGCATTTTGGAAGCGGCGACCATCTCCATCGCTTTAGTGATCTTTTGCGTGTTCTGGACGCTTGCGATCTTACTACGTATCTCTTTTGCGCCGGCCATGAGCTTCTCCTCAATGCCTTGCGGTCTGTCCTAAGACAGACCGCCAGACGTTACCAGGACTGGGTTGCTTTGAAGGAATCGAGCAGGCTCTTCAGCTTGCCTTCGATTTCGTCGTTATAGCCACCGGACTGGTTGATCTCTTGCATCAGTGGAGCATGGTCACGGTCAGCGTAAGCCAGCAGTGCGGCTTCAAAGCTACCGATTTTCGCCAGTTCTACATCCCCCAGATAACCACGTTCTGCTGCGAACAGTACCAGGCCCTGCTGTGCGACTGACATAGGGGCATACTGTTTCTGTTTCAGCAGCTCGGTCACTTTCTGACCGTGGTCAAGCTGTTTACGGGTTGCATCGTCAAGATCGGATGCAAACTGGGAGAACGCTGCCAGTTCACGATACTGTGCCAGTGCGGTACGGATACCACCGGACAGTTTCTTGATGATCTTGGTCTGCGCTGCACCACCCACACGGGATACGGAGATACCCGGGTTAACCGCCGGACGAATACCGGAGTTAAACAGGTTGGTTTCCAGGAAGATCTGACCATCGGTAATGGAGATTACGTTGGTCGGAACGAACGCAGAAACGTCACCCGCCTGGGTTTCAATGATCGGCAGAGCGGTCAGAGAGCCCGTTTTACCCTTCACTTCACCTTTGGTGAAGTTCTCAACGTATTCCGCGTTAACGCGGGATGCACGCTCCAGCAGACGGGAGTGCAGATAGAATACGTCGCCCGGGAATGCTTCACGTCCAGGTGGACGACGGAGCAGCAGGGAAACCTGACGGTAAGCAACAGCCTGTTTAGACAGGTCATCGTATACGATCAGTGCATCTTCACCGCGGTCACGGAAGTATTCGCCCATTGCGCAACCGGCATACGGTGCCAGGTATTGCAGTGCAGCAGATTCAGAAGCGGTCGCCACAACAACGATGGTGTTGGACAGCGCGCCGTGCTCTTCCAGTTTACGCACCACGTTAGAGATGGTGGACGCTTTCTGGCCGATAGCTACGTACACACATTTGATGCCGGAATCGCGCTGGTTGATGATCGCATCGATTGCCATCGCGGTTTTACCGGTCTGACGGTCACCGATGATCAGCTCACGCTGGCCACGGCCGATTGGGATCATGGCGTCAACGGATTTATAACCGGTCTGCACCGGCTGGTCGACGGACTGACGATCGATTACGCCCGGTGCGATAACTTCGATTGGGGAGAAGCCATCGTGCTCAACCGGACCTTTACCGTCGATTGGCGCACCCAGGGTGTTCACCACGCGACCCAGCAGGCCGCGGCCAACTGGAACTTCAAGAATACGGCCAGTACACTTAACCTTCATGCCTTCGGCGAGGTCAGCGTAAGGACCCATCACAACTGCACCTACGGAGTCGCGCTCCAGGTTCAGTGCGATAGCGTAACGGTTACCCGGCAGGGAGATCATTTCACCCTGCATACAATCGGCCAGGCCGTGGATGCGGATAACACCGTCGCTTACAGAAACAATAGTACCTTCGTTGTGAGCTTCACTCACAACACTGAACTGAGCAATGCGCTGCTTGATCAGTTCGCTGATTTCGGTGGAATTCAGTTGCATGCTCCAGTCCCCTTAAGACTGCAAGACGTCTGCAAGGCGCTCAAGACGGCCGCGTACGCTGCCATCAATGACCATATCACCCGCACGGATGATTACGCCTGCCATTACAGACTTATCGATATTGCAATTCAGCTTCACTTTGCGTGACAGACGTTTTTCCATCGCGGCGGTGATTTTCGCAAGCTGTTCGTTACTCAGTTCAGTCGCAGAAGTTACGTGAACTTCAACAGTGGCTTCACTGAGGGCACGCAAGTGCTCAAACTGCTCGAGAACATCCGGGAGCGCTTTCAGACGACCATTTTCTGCCATTACCCGAATCAGGTTCTGGCCGTTGGCGTCCAGCTGCTCACCGCAAATGGCGATGAACGAATCGGCGAGGGTTTCAGGCGCCAGGGCGCCAGAAAGCATCTCAGCCATATGTTCGTTTTTCGTTACCTCAGCGGCAAACGCCAGCATGTTCTGCCAGCGATCGACATTTTGGTGTTCGATAGCAAAGTCAAAAGCTGCTTTGGCGTAGGGGCGAGCTACCGTAACAAATTCAGACATCAGCCCCTCCCTCCTTACAGTTCAGCGACAAGTTTGTCCACGATGTCGCTGTTAGCAGCTTCATCCACGGAACGTTCGATGATCTTCTCGGCGCCAGCAACAGCCAGAATCGCGACCTGCTTACGCAGCTCTTCGCGAGCACGTTTACGCTCGGCATCAATTTCTGCCTGCGCTTGTGTCACGATTTTAGTACGTTCCTGTTCTGCTTCAGCTTTCGCTTCGTCCAGGATCTGAGAACGACGTTTGTTCGCCTGCTCGATGATTACCTGGGCTTCCGCTTTCGCTTTTTTCAGCTGGTCGGTCGCGTTGGCCTGTGCAAGGTCCAAATCTTTCTTAGCGCGTTCTGCAGAAGCCAGGCCGTCAGAAATTTCTTTCTGACGTTTTTCGATGGCAGCCATTAAAGGCGGCCATACATACTTCATGCAGAACCAGACAAAGATAACAAACGCGATGGCCTGGCCGAGGATTGTTGCGTTCATGTTCACAGCACAATACCTCTTTAAATTTACAACTGTGGCTTAGGGTTTAAACGACTTACTACGCGACAGCAAACATCACGTACAGACCCAGACCTACAGCGATCATCGGGATAGCATCCACCAGACCCATAACGATAAAGAACTGAGTACGCAGCAGAGGAATCAGATCTGGCTGACGCGCTGCGCCTTCCAGGAATTTACCCCCGAGGATGCCGATACCGATCGCAGCACCGATAGCCGCCAGACCCATCATCACAGCGGCAGCCATGTACAGCAGATCCATATTCAGGTTTTCCATGACAGTCTCCAGTTTGTTTCAGTTAAAACGTAGTAGTGTTGGTAAAGAATCAGTGCTCTTCAGACGCCATCGACAGATAGACGATCGTCAGAACCATGAAGATAAAGGCTTGCAGCGTAATGATCAGGATGTGGAAAATGGCCCACGGCACATTCAGAACCCACTGTGACCACCACGGCAGAAGACCCGCGATCAGAATGAAAATCAGCTCACCCGCATACATGTTGCCGAACAGTCGCAGACCGAGGGAAATCGGTTTGGACAGCAGGCTAACGCCTTCCAGAATCAGGTTGATCGGAATAAACGCCCAGTGGTTGAACGGCTGCAGGGTAAGCTCTTTCACGAAGCCGCCTACACCTTTCATTTTGATGCTGTAGAAAAGAATCAGGATGAATACGCCCAGCGCCATAGACAGGGTGATGTTCACGTCAGCAGACGGCACCACACGCAGCGCAGGCAGACCGAAGATATGCTCGCCGATAAACGGCAGCAGGTCGATCGGCAGCAGGTCCATCAGGTTCATCAGGAAGACCCAGACAAAGACGGTCAGCGCCAGCGGTGCAATTACCTTGCTCTTACCGTGGTACATGTCTTTGACGCTACCGTGGACAAAGCCAATGATCATTTCGATAAACGTCTGGAATTTCCCTGGAACGCCGCTGGTCGCACGTTTCGCAACGCCGCGGAAAATGGCCAGGAACAACAGACCCAGTACCACCGAGAAGAACATGGAGTCGATATTAATCGTCCAGAAGGTGGCTGGGGGGTTATGCGGATCCACCAGCGAGAATGTACGTAAGTCCAACTGAAGGTTGTTCAGATGGTGACTTATGTAATCCTGCGGCGTCATATTTTCTGAAGCCATGATGCCTTTTACCCTTTGTTATTGATTACAGCTGGCGCCAGAATTTGTACCACCAGCACCAAAACCCACGTCACTATCAGCGGCAAAAATACCACTTTAAAAACCGCCAGCGCCACCACCAGGAGGGCAAAGGTCAGCAACACCTTACACACTTCGCCGAGGGCGAAGGACCAGGCCATGCGGCCTTTGGCAGGTGTATGCGCCTGATGACGCCAGGCAAAAATCATAAACAACATGTTTGGCACAACAACTGCCAAACCTCCGCTTACCGCAGAGATGCCCCAGAAGGGGTCTTTGAGGCAGAACAGCAATCCACTTGCCATCACCGCCAGAAACTGAATGAACAGAAGCTTACGAGCAACGTTTCGACTCAAGAGCGACACTGATATCACGTTTTTACTCCTGCTCACTTCGAGGTATGTCGCGTGTCGTATAAAACGTTCTTTAAGGCTCAGAGTCAAGCAGCAAAAAGCGGACAAATTATACGGTGCGTCCCCGTGATTTCAAACAATAAGTAGCGAAAAGGTGAATAAATGTTTAAATATTTTTCCCCGGCGCTATTTCTTAACTTTTCGTCAAACTATGAATGGCGCGTCAAAACTGCAAACAACGCGGAAACGTTGACGATAAAGCGTGCACGAGATCACAAAATACACATTTACGATAAGGTCGAATAAATTAAAGCGGTAAAACGTTATATTTCATCTTTATGATATTAAAGATTAATTTCAGCAACTATTCTCAAAACAGCCCTGTATACAACAAAAACCTTTTATTGACATTTTTAATAAATATTTAACATTACAATCTGATTACTCTTCCCTACTTTTAGCAAGCTGATATTTTCGGTGTTTATTATCTTGTGGGTTAACTACATGTCCAGGTTAACCCAAAGAAAATCCCCAGTAAAAAAGTGGTTAAATTAACCTTGTCTATTTCTTAGCCTGTCGCGTAATTTTTAACATCCTAAGAACAGCACAAATTCCACATTTTTTATTATATTTTTAAAAATATTTTGGCTTAACGATCACCAGATGACGCTCGCCTTCCAGCTGGGGAACATGCAATTTAATCGCCTCTTCCACCTCAAAACCTTCAGGCATCTGCGCGATTTCGTCTTCCGGCAGCACCCCTTTCAGGGCATAGAAGCGGCCATTTTCCGCAGGCAGATGCTTACACCAGTCGATCATGTCATTGAGCGAGGCAAAGGCCCGGCTGATCACACCATCAAATGGCGGCTCGGCGGGGAACGCCTCTACCCTACTCTGCACCGGATAAATGTTTTCCAGCTTCAGTTCATGCTGAACCTGACGCAGGAAGCGTACGCGCTTGCCCAGGCTGTCCAGCAGCGTGAAATGGCTCTCGGGACGAACGATAGAGAGTGGAATACCTGGCAGACCCGGCCCCGTTCCCACGTCGATAAAACGCTCTCCTTTGAGATGCGGCGCCACCACGATGCTGTCGAGGATGTGACGAATCAGCATCTCGTTCGGATCGCGAACCGAGGTGAGATTATAGGCCTTGTTCCATTTGTTCAGCATGTCGACATACCCCACCAGCTGATTTTTCTGGTGATCGGTGAGCGAAATACCGGCTTGTTCCAGCAGACGAGTGAGTTTGTTGAGCACGGCGAATACCTGTTGAGATAGGTGTTGGCGGGTGGCGCTACGCGAGCCCGCCCTACGGAATTCTGTAGGCCCGGTAAGCGCAGCGCCACCGGGCAGTTCTTACAATTAAGCGCTGCGGCGCAGCATACCCTGTTTTTTCAGCCACACCAGCAGAATGGAGATGGCTGCAGGCGTGACGCCTGAAATACGCGATGCCTGGCCGATAGACGACGGTTTATGGTCATTCAGCTTGGCGATCACCTCGTTGGAGAGGCCGTTAACCAGACGGTAATCCAGCGTGGCGGGCAGGATCGTACTCTCGTTACGCTGCTGTTTCTCGATCTCATCCTGCTGACGGGCGATATAGCCTTCGTATTTCACCTGGATTTCGACCTGTTCAGCAGCCTGGACATCCTCCAGACCCGGCGCAAACGGCGTCATCTGGATTAGCTGGTCGTAGGTCATCTCCGGACGGCGGAGCAGATCTTCCCCGCTGGCTTCACGGGAGAGCGGCGCAGACAGGTGAGCATTCACTTCGTCTACAGACTCGGCTGTTGGGTTGACCCAGGTCGATTTGAGGCGCTGACGTTCACGCTCGATGTTCTCCAGCTTCTCGTTGAAGCGCGCCCAGCGTGCATCATCCACCAGCCCCAGCTCACGACCGATTTCGGTCAGGCGCAGGTCGGCGTTGTCTTCACGCAGCATCAGACGGTATTCCGCGCGGGAGGTAAACATGCGGTACGGCTCTTTGGTGCCGAGGGTGCAGAGGTCGTCCACCAGTACGCCCAGATAAGCCTGAGAACGACCCGGCGCCCAGCCCTCTTTTTCGGCCGAGAAGCGTGCGGCGTTCAGACCAGCCAGCAGCCCCTGAGCGGCAGCCTCTTCGTAACCGGTTGTGCCGTTGATCTGGCCCGCGAAGAAGAGCCCCTGGATAAATTTGCTCTCCAGGGTTGGCTTCAGGTCACGTGGATCGAAGAAGTCATACTCAATGGCATAGCCCGGACGGACGATCTTCGCATTCTCCATCCCCTGCATGGAACGGACGATCTGCATCTGCACGTCGAAAGGCAGGCTGGTGGAGATACCGTTCGGGTAGATCTCGTTGGAGGTCAGCCCTTCAGGCTCCAGAAAGATCTGGTGCTGGTTACGATCGGCGAAGCGCATCACCTTGTCTTCGATCGACGGGCAGTAGCGCGGGCCGATCCCTTCGATCACACCGGCATACATCGGGCTGCGATCGAGGTTACTGCGGATCACGTCATGGGTTTTCTCGTTAGTGTGCGTGACATAGCACGGCACCTGGCGCGGATGTTGATCCACGCTACCCATGAACGAGAAGACCGGCATCGGGTTATCGCCGTGCTGTTGGGCCAGCACGCTGAAATCAATGGTGCGGGCGTCGATACGCGGTGGCGTACCGGTTTTCAGGCGGCTGACGCGCAGCGGCAGCTCGCGCAGACGGCGTGAAAGGGGAATGGACGGCGGATCGCCAGCACGGCCACCGCTGTAGTTATCCAGTCCGATATGAATTTTGCCGTCAAGGAAGGTCCCGACGGTCAGCACGACGGCTTTGGCACGGAACTTCAGACCCATCTGGGTCACGGCGCCAACGACACGATCGTTTTCCACAATCAGATCCTCAACCGCCTGCTGGAAGATCATCAGGTTCGGCTGATTCTCCAGCGCGGTACGCACGGCCTGGCGGTAGAGCACGCGGTCCGCCTGAGCACGGGTCGCTCGAACGGCGGGACCTTTGCTCGCGTTTAGTATCCTAAACTGGATACCCGCATGATCGATCGCGGTTGCCATCAGGCCGCCAAGTGCATCCACTTCTTTTACCAGGTGTCCTTTCCCAATGCCGCCAATCGCCGGATTACAGGACATCTGTCCTAGCGTGTCGATATTGTGTGTCAAAAGCAGGGTCTGCTGACCCATTCGCGCCGCGGCCATTGCGGCCTCGGTGCCTGCATGACCCCCGCCAATGATAATGACGTCAAAAGGATCCTGATAAAACATGGTGGTCTGCCTCGCGTAAAGCGGTAAGAAAATGGATTGAAGCCCGGGCCGTGGATTCTACTCAACTTTAGTCGTTCGAGAAAGCACTGGGATCCTGGCTATTAAAAAGAAGATCTTTTTATTTAGAGATCTGTTTTATTGTGATCTCTTATTAGGATCGCGGGTTTCTGTGGATAAGCCGGATCTCCCAAAGAAGATCATGTGCTTAGAGAGGATCGTTTGCTGTGAATGATCGGTGATCCTGCGACGTATAAGCTGGGATCAGATCGTGATGTTATACACAGCACAAAAAGTCATCACGGGTTGTTCTTTGGATAACTACCGGTTGATCCAAGCTTTTAACCAGAGTTATCCACATCTGATCGCACGATCTTTAATCTGTTTTGAGTAAATTTTTCCATTCCGCCAGCCAAAGTTCGGCTGGATCTTCCGGAATATCATGATCGAGGATGTTGATCTTCAGCGTTTCACCGATCTGTTGTGCCCCGCAGGACTTCAGTTCGGTCTCGACCTTCTCAACGGCGCCGCAGAAAGTATCGTACTCCCGGCTGCCAATACCAATGGCACCAAACCGGACGTTCGTCAGGTCGGGCTGCTGCTCTTTTAACTCTTCATATAAAGGAAGAAGGTTATCCGGAAGATCCCCCGCACCGTGGGTGGAGGTGATCAACAGCCAGATCCCGTCGAGCTGGAGATCCTCTAATAACGGTCCATGCAGCGTTTCAGTAGAAAAGCCCGCGTCTTCCAGCTTTTCGGCCAGGTGTTCCGCGACATATTCAGCGCCGCCAAGGGTGCTGCCGCTAATAAGAGTAATGTCCGCCATTGATCGCTCGCTCAGATAAACAGGAGGACATTGTACGCTGTGAACGAGCTGGGATCTACCTGTGGAAAATGTGGTAATTATTTTGCCCGGTTACGGGCGGATGGTACGCATGATCGGGTTCTGCAGGGAGATCAACGTCTCGGTGGACTGAATTTCATCGATTGTTTGGATCTTGTTGATAAGTACCTGTTGCAAAGCGTCGATCGATCGGCACATCACCTTAATAAAGATGCTGTAGTGGCCGGTGGTGTAGTAGGCCTCGGTCACTTCATCCAGCGCATTCAGTTTTGCCAGCGCTGAAGGGTAGTCTTTAGCGCTCTTAAGGATGATGCCGATAAAACAGCAGACGTCATACCCCAGCTGTTTCGGACTGACGTCAATATGGGCGCCGGTAATGATCCCCGCCTGTTTCATCTTCTCTACGCGCACGTGAATGGTCCCCGGGCTGACGCCAAACTGTTTTGCCAGTTCTGCGTAGGCAGTACGTGCGTTAGCCATCAGCGCCTCGAGAATGCCGCGGTCCAGATTGTCGATCTGATAATTTTCCATAGCTTTTTCTTATGAAGATTAATGAATCACTCTATTTTAGCGGGTAATTTTATCGATTTAAAAGTGAGTCGGGAGTTTTATTGTTGGATTATTGAAAGAGGCTCTTTTTTGTTGCTTAATCAATGCCAACAGGACGCAGGAGTATAAATAATGAAAACCGCTTACATCGCACAACAACGCCAGATCAGTTTCGTTAAATCCCACTTTTCCCGCCAGCTGGAAGAGAAGCTGGGCCTGGTTGAAGTCCAGGCACCTATCTTAAGCCGCGTGGGCGACGGGACGCAGGACAACCTGTCTGGTTGCGAAAAAGCGGTTCAGGTGAAAGTGAAAACACTGCCAGACGCCCAGTTCGAAGTGGTCCATTCCCTTGCGAAGTGGAAGCGTCAAACCTTGGGACAACACGACTTCAGCGCGGGCGAAGGGCTTTACACGCACATGAAAGCCCTTCGCCCCGATGAAGACCGTCTTACCGCGATTCACTCTGTTTACGTTGACCAGTGGGACTGGGAACGCGTTATGGGTGATGGCGAACGTCATACCGGTACGCTGAAAGCGACGGTAGAAGCCATTTATGCCGGGATCAAAGCCACCGAGGCTGCGGTCAGCAAAGAGTTTGGCCTGACCCCGTTCCTGCCGGAGACGATCCACTTTGTCCACAGCCAGGAGCTGCTGAGCCGCTTCCCGGATCTGGATGCCAAAGGGCGTGAGCGTGCGATCGCCAAAGAGTTAGGGGCCGTATTCCTGATCGGGATCGGCGGCAAACTGTCTCATGGTCAGCGTCACGATGTACGTGCGCCGGATTATGATGACTGGAGCAGCGAAGGCGAGAGCGGCCTGGCGGGCCTGAACGGCGATATTCTGGTCTGGAACCCGGTGCTGGAAGATGCGTTTGAACTCTCTTCCATGGGGATCCGCGTGGATGCCGAGGCGCTGAAGCGCCAGCTGGCTATTACCGGTGATGAAGATCGCCTTAAGCTGGAGTGGCACCAGGCGCTGCTGCGTGGCGAGATGCCGCAGACCATCGGCGGCGGTATCGGCCAGTCTCGTCTGACCATGTTACTGCTGCAACTCTCCCATATCGGCCAGGTTCAGTGTGGCGTATGGCCGCAGCAGGTTCGTGACAGCGTCGACGCCCTGCTGTAATTAGCGTTTCCAGCGCCGCAGCAGGCGGCTACGCAACCCGGTATCAAAGCGCCAGATATGATCGAAGATGCGCATGATGCCGGGTTTTCCATGTGTGGACATCGCCACGGCATGAAAACGATGCTGGTGGACCTGCTGCAGTACCTTCACCTTACTCACCACCTCTTCCGGCAGCCGCTGGGCAATAAAGTCTGAAATCACCACCGCGTCGGCGTCATACCACTCGCCGCCCTGCATCCGCTCAATAATGGCGCGAAAACAGCTGGCGAGATCGGTACCGCCGCGAAAGCGCTGGCTTAAGAAACGGATCGCCTGCTCCAGACCGTGCTGGCCCGAGAGTTCGTAGCCCACCACCTCGCTGGAAAACAGCATGATAAAGCAACGTCGTCTGTCGGCGAGCGCCACGCGCATCAGAGCCAGACAGAAGGCTTTGGCGCACTGCTCGTTGAATCCTCCCATCGAACCGGACGTATCCACGCAGACGATAAACGGCCCGCGGGGTTGTTCGTCGAAATCCTGATGCACCGCCGGGCGCTGGCTCACCTTCTCCCGCCAGGCATCGCCTTGCAGACGGTAAGTGAGGAGCTGCTTCTCCACCAGCCGACGGTAAAATTCGTACTCAAGTTCTGTGATGCCGAGGGTCGCCAGCTCTGGCGGCAGCAGGCGCAGAATGTCATCGCTCTGCTGCAGTCCGTCCACCTGCTCCGGCACCGTCGCCGGTTCGCGCACCAGGGTGCGGAAGGTTTCCAGCGGGGCATCCTTTTTTGGCACCGACTTCGCCTCCCGCGAACGGCCCAGCTGTTCCGCCAGTTGCATCAGCTCCGGCTGCTGTGCCAGAAAATCGCCGTAGCGAACGATAAGCTGATGATCCCCCCGCTTGAGCTGACCGGCGCTCATATCCCAGAGGCGACCGGCGGAATTTTCATTCTCCACCAGTACCGGCTCCAGCGCCCCGGCCAGGGTCATCCGCTCCTGTACTTCGCTGAGCAGCTGTTCGCGCTCCTCTTCCAGTAACTGCTGATTCAGGGAGGTGGCCTGCACCACCAGGCTCAGCCGCCAGCGCTGTAAAAAGAGGGTATGCAGGGCGGGGGTAAAGGTGGCGTTATCCACTACCAGCTGCCGCGCCTGGCCGGCAAAGGGAGAGTGAACCTTGTCCAGCAGGGTTAAAATCTGCGGCAGCTGGACGATAAGCTGGGGGGTGGAGAGCAACTGGCTCTGCTGATAGCACATCACCTCTTCGGTGAGTTCCGGCGGGACGCGGGTATCTTTCAGCCTTTTGCGGAGATTTTCCCGCCAGCGCGGAAGATCGTCGGTGATGGCGGTTTTAAGGCGCGGGAATTTTTCGAAAAAGATTGCCAGCTGCGGCGAGGCCAGCAGGGTGAGGATGATCTCTTCGATCATGCCCTCCTCGCCGACGGCAAGCATGACGTTGAGGGTATCCAGCGTCAGCATTGACGCGCCTGTTTGATCTGCGCGCTCACATCCTGCAGGCTGGCTTCAATCCGCCCCAGCCAGTCGCTGTGGATGAACAGACATTTTTGCTGCTCGCTGAAGCGCGTGTGCTGGAGGTGCCACTGATTATCCAGCGCTTCCAGCTGCTGTTTGATCTCTTCCGGCACGCTTTCCGACGCGGTTCCGGGCAGCGCAAGACGCGATCCCTGCAAACTGACGTCGCGGATCACCAGATGCAGGCTGCCGTCCACTTCCATATTGAGCGGCTGGGCGAAACCAATGCCGTTCAGTTTGCCGCGGATCTCGCCGCCTTTGGTCAGCCACTGCGCCAGCGTTTCCCGCTCGAGGGTGATGTGAATTACCTGCATATCGTGGAGCTTGAGCGGCTGCTGGAGGAGCAGCGTCAGGGTGGTATCACTCAGTTCTACCGGTAATTCGTAGTGTGGGCGACGGGCGAACATGCCGCTCTGACGGATAACGCGCAGGGCGGTTTTGTCGCTCTGCTGCTGCTGAAGCTGAAGGCGGCGCTGGGTAATGGCCCCGAGCTGGTTCAACATCTCCTGCTGTCCCCACGCGTGTCCGGTCATCAATATTTCCAGCTGCTGCTGCATCAGATTCATGCCGCTGGCGTCGTGCCAGAGGCAATCTTTCAGCAGGATCAGATCGATTGGCGCCACCGTATCGCGACCGCTGAACAGCGCGCTGGCCTGCAGCAGGCGGATGGCTTTCTTCCAGCGGCGATCGGAGACGTAAGGCGCCCCCGGTAGGGCATCAAGCTGCTGGCGCAGCATAAAGACCAAGTCGAACACCGCATCAGGCAGGGTGATTTTGCCAATGTCCTGCTGCCACTGCTGATACTCCTCGTCCGTCACCTGCAATGCGGCAGGCACCGGGTTATCGTTTTCATCCTGCTGGCTGGTCAGCAGCGAGCGGAAGTTCGCTTTGTCCTGCACCTTATCGAGCCACAGGCGGATCAGCATACGGTCATACAGGGCTTCGAGGCTGCTGTCGGCTTCGGGCAGTTCGTTGGATGCTGCCACCAGCAGGCGCATCGGGATTTTCTCCTCATGCGCGCCGTTGCGGAACCGGCGTTCGTTAATGGCGGTAAGCAGGGTATTCAGGATCGCCGGGCCGGCTTTCCAGATCTCATCGAGAAAGACAATTTCCGCTTCCGGCAGATAGCCGGTGGTTAACCGTTCGTACCGCCCTTCATCTTTTAACGCCTGAATGGAGAGCGGACCGAAGACCTCTTCCGGCGTGGAAAAGCGGGTCATCAGGTACTCAAACGCCCTGGCATGCTGAAAAGCGAACTTCAGCCTGCGGGCAATCAGGCTTTTTGCGATGCCGGGCGGCCCCAGCAGAAATACGCTTTCGCCGCTCAACGCCGCCAGTAAACAGAGGCGAATGGCGTGGCTACGTTCATAGAGCCCTTTCTCCAGTGCACCGCTGAGACGGGAAATTCTTTCTGCTAATAAATGAGTGTGAGCCATAATTGTTTTTGCATCCTTTCGCCGTACCCCCGGCTAATTGAAGCGAGTATAGACGTTTCGTTCCGGGCTGGTAATAGACTGAACCACGGTGCTATTTTCTTTGCGCTACGTTAATGAGGTGGCATTTAGGGGTACGATTCTAAGATTAATCGTGCATACTGTGCGCTTTTTGTGGGCCAAGGGACTAAGCACACATTTGTTATTTAAACGAAAAGACTAGTCTATGAGCACTGATAATAAGCAATCATTACCCGCAATTACGCTCGCGGCGATCGGCGTTGTCTACGGTGATATCGGCACCAGCCCGCTTTATACGCTGCGCGAATGTTTGTCCGGTCAGTTTGGATTTGGCGTTGAACGCGACGCTGTGTTTGGTTTTCTATCCCTGATCTTCTGGCTGCTGATCCTGGTGGTTTCCGTTAAATATCTCTCCTTCGTGATGCGTGCGGATAACGCCGGTGAAGGTGGGATCCTGACCCTGATGTCGCTTGCCGGACGCAATACGTCCGCCAGAATGACCTCGTTCCTGGTCATCATTGGCCTGGTGGGTGGCAGCTTCTTCTATGGTGAAGTGGTGATCACCCCTGCTATCTCGGTGCTGTCGGCGATAGAGGGGCTTGAGATTATCGCGCCGCATCTTGATGAGTGGGTTGTCCCGCTGGCCATACTTGTTCTGACCCTGCTGTTTGTTATTCAGAAACACGGTACCGGGCTGGTGGGCAAACTCTTCGCGCCGATTATGCTCTCCTGGTTCCTGATCCTGGCGGCGCTGGGGTTACGCAGTATCATTGCTAACCCGGAAGTGCTGCATGCCCTGAATCCGATGTGGGCAGTGCATTTCTTCCTCGAATACAAAACCGTGTCATTTATCGCGCTGGGCGCGGTGGTGCTCTCTATTACCGGTGTTGAAGCGCTCTATGCCGATATGGGCCACTTCGGTAAGTTGCCTATTCGCGTGGCCTGGTTTTTAGTGGTGCTGCCGTCGCTGGTGCTGAACTACTTCGGCCAGGGGGCGCTGCTGCTCAAACATCCGGAAGCGATTAAAAACCCGTTCTTCCTGCTGGCACCTGACTGGGCGCTGGTGCCGATGCTGATCCTGGCGACGCTGGCGACGGTGATTGCTTCTCAGGCGGTGATTTCCGGCGTCTTCTCCCTGACCCGCCAGGCGGTGCGTCTGGGCTATCTGTCGCCAATGCGTATCATCCATACCTCCGAGATGGAGTCGGGCCAGATCTACATTCCTTTCGTTAACTGGCTGCTTTATGTCGCGGTGGTAATTGTTATCGTCAGCTTCGAGCACTCCAGTAACCTGGCGGCGGCCTACGGTATTGCCGTTACCGGTACGATGGTGCTGACCTCGATCCTCTCTACCACGGTGGCGTACCGGAACTGGCACTGGAATAAATTCCTTGTGGGGATGATTCTGGTCGGCTTCCTCTGTATTGACGTGCCGCTGTTCTCCGCGAACCTCGACAAGATTGTCTCCGGCGGCTGGCTGCCGCTGACGCTGGGTCTGGTGATGTTCATTGTGATGACCACCTGGAAGAGCGAGCGTTTCCGCCTGCTGCGCCGGATGCATGAACACGGTAATTCTCTGGAGGCGATGATTGCCTCGCTGGAGAAATCTCCGCCGGTGCGCGTACCCGGCACTGCGGTCTATATGTCGCGCGCGCTGAACGTGATCCCGTTTGCCCTGATGCACAACCTCAAGCACAACAAAGTGCTGCACGAGCGGGTGATCCTGTTGACCCTGCGTACCGAGGATGCGCCCTATGTGCATAACGTCCGCCGGGTGCAGATAGAGCAGCTGTCGCCCACCTTCTGGCGGGTGGTGGCCAGCTACGGCTGGCGTGAAACCCCGAACGTGGAAGAGGTGTTCCACCGCTGCGGTCTGGAGGGTTTAAGCTGCCGGATGATGGAGACCTCGTTCTTTATGTCCCACGAGTCGCTGATCATCGGCAAACGCCCGTGGTATCTGCGCCTGCGTGGGAAGCTCTATCTTATTCTCCAGCGTAACGCCCTGCGCGCGCCTGACCAGTTCGAGATCCCGCCTAACCGCGTGATTGAGCTGGGGACGCAAGTCGAGATTTAATCCCTCCTGAAAATGCCGGGTGGCGCTTCGCTTACCCGGCCTACAAAACCCCTGCCTGACCGCCATATTTATCTCCCCATTTCACTTAGCGAAACGTTTCGACAACGATCACAAATCTGTTACGTCATGGTGGTTTTCTGCGCATCGGTAAGATAAAACTGATGTCAGCGAAACGTTTCGCTAGTGGAGCAAGAAAATGAAGAAAGGCACTGTACTCAACTCTGAAGTCTCATCTGTCATCTCCCGTCTCGGGCATACCGATACGCTGGTAGTTTGTGATGCGGGTTTACCCATTCCCCACAGCACAACGCGTATTGATCTGGCATTAACGCAGGGCGTGCCCACGTTTATGCAGGTGCTGGATGTGGTGACAACCGAGATGCAGGTTGAGGAAGCCATTCTCGCAACGGAAATCAAACAACATAATCCGCAGCTCCACGAAACGTTGCTTGGCCATATCAAGCAACTGCAACAACACCAGGGAAACACCATAAAAATAAGTTACATAACGCACGAGCAGCTCAAGAAAAATACCGCTGACAGCCAGGCGGTGATTCGCAGCGGGGAGTGTTCCCCGTATGCGAATATCATTCTCTGTGCTGGCGTCACCTTTTGAGGCCATCATGGACGCACTCCTGCAACTGAAAGGGATCGATAAATCGTTCCCGGGCGTCAAAGCCCTCTCCGGGGCCGCGCTGAATGTTTACGCCGGGCGCGTGATGGCGCTGGTGGGCGAAAACGGCGCTGGCAAATCCACCATGATGAAAGTGCTGACCGGGATCTATCAACGCGATGCCGGTTCGCTGCTGTGGCTGGGAAAAGAGACCACCTTCAACGGCCCGAAATCCTCTCAGGAAGCCGGGATCGGCATCATCCACCAGGAGCTCAACCTCATCCCGCAGCTCTCCATCGCGGAGAACATCTTCCTGGGGCGTGAGTTTGTTAACCGCTTTGGCAAAATCGACTGGAAACAGATGTATGCCGAAGCCGACAAACTGCTGGCGAAGCTGAATCTGCGCTTTAAGAGCGATCGTCTGGTGGGCGAACTCTCTATCGGCGATCAGCAGATGGTCGAAATCGCCAAGGTCCTGAGCTTCGAATCCCGGGTTATCGTGATGGATGAACCCACCGACGCCCTCACCGATACCGAAACCGACTCCCTGTTCCGCGTGATCCGCGAGCTGAAAGCGCAGGGGCGCGGCATTGTCTATATCTCCCACCGCATGAAAGAGATCTTCGAGATTTGCGATGACGTCACCGTCTTCCGCGACGGGCAGTTTATTGCCGAGCGTGAAGTGGTGACCCTCACCGAAGATACGCTGATTGAGATGATGGTGGGACGTAAGCTGGAAGACCAGTATCCGCGCATCGATAAGGCCCCGGGCGAAATCCGCCTGAAGGTCGATAATCTGTGCGGCCCTGGGGTGCATGATGTCAGCTTTACCCTGCGTCAGGGGGAGATCCTCGGCGTGGCCGGGCTGATGGGCGCCGGGCGTACCGAGCTGATGAAGGTGCTGTATGGCGCCAACCCGCGCACCAGCGGCTATGTCACCCTTGATGGTCATGAAGTTGTCACCCGTTCTCCGCAGGATGGCCTGGCGAACGGTATCGTCTATATCTCCGAAGACCGTAAGCGCGATGGCCTGGTACTGGGCATGTCGGTGAAAGAGAACATGTCCTTAACCGCGCTAGGCTACTTCAGCCGCAGCGGCGGTGGTCTGAAGCATAAAGACGAGCAGCAGGCAGTCAGCGATTTTATCCGCCTCTTTAATGTTAAAACCCCGTCGATGGAACAGGCTATCGGGCTGCTCTCCGGCGGGAATCAGCAGAAAGTGGCGATTGCCCGCGGTCTGATGACCCGTCCGAAGGTGCTGATTCTTGATGAACCGACGCGCGGCGTGGACGTTGGCGCCAAAAAAGAGATTTACCAGCTCATTAACCAGTTTAAGGCTGACGGGCTAAGCATCATTCTGGTCTCTTCCGAGATGCCAGAGGTATTAGGCATGAGCGATCGCATTATCGTCATGCATGAAGGGCATCTCGGCGGTGAATTCAGTCGCGACCAGGCCACCCAGGAAATTCTGATGGCTGCCGCTGTGGGCAAGCTTAATCGCGTGGATCAGGAGTAAGAAGATGACTACCCAGGCTGTTTCTGGACGCCGTTATTTCACGAAGGCATGGTTGATGGAACAAAAATCGCTGATTGCCCTGCTGGTGCTGATCGCGATTGTCTCTACCATGAGCCCGAACTTTTTTACCGTTAATAACCTGTTCAACATTCTCCAGCAGACGTCCGTGAACGCCATTATGGCGGTGGGCATGACGCTGGTGATTCTGACCTCGGGTATCGATCTGTCCGTCGGTTCCCTGCTGGCGCTCACCGGCGCGGTTGCTGCTTCAATTGTAGGGATTGAAGTCAACGCGCTGGTGGCCGTTGCAGCGGCGCTGGCGCTGGGTGCGGCTATTGGGGCTGTTACCGGTGTTATTGTGGCGAAAGGTCGTGTTCAGGCGTTTATTGCTACCCTGGTGATGATGCTGTTGCTGCGCGGTGTGACCATGGTTTACACCAACGGCAGCCCGGTTAACACCGGCTTTACCGACAACGCCGATCTGTTTGGCTGGTTCGGTATTGGCCGCCCGCTGGGTATCCCGACGCCGGTCTGGATCATGGGGTTAGTCTTCCTCGCGGCGTGGTACATGTTGCATCACACCCGCCTGGGCCGCTATATCTATGCCCTGGGGGGGAACGAAGCGGCGACGCGTCTGTCCGGTATCAGCGTCAATAAAGTCAAAGTTATCGTCTACTCCCTGAGCGGCCTGCTGGCTTCGCTGGCGGGGATTATCGAAGTGGCGCGTCTCTCGTCTGCGCAACCGACCGCCGGTACGGGCTATGAGCTGGATGCCATCGCCGCGGTCGTGCTGGGCGGCACCAGCCTGGCCGGGGGGAAAGGCCGCATCGTCGGTACGCTGATCGGTGCGCTGATCCTCGGCTTCCTGAATAATGGATTGAATTTGTTAGGTGTTTCTTCCTATTACCAGATGATCGTCAAAGCGGTAGTGATTTTGCTGGCGGTACTGGTAGACAACAAAAAACAGTAACTGACGACACTACAGGACATCTTTGATATGAACATGAAAAAACTGGCTACCCTGGTTTCTGCTGTCGCGCTGAGCGCAACCGTGAGTGCAAACGCCATGGCGAAAGATACCATCGCGCTGGTGGTTTCTACCCTGAACAACCCGTTCTTCGTCTCCCTGAAGGATGGCGCGCAGAAAGAGGCCGACAAACTGGGCTACAACCTGGTGATCCTCGACTCCCAGAACAACCCGGCAAAAGAGCTGGCTAACGTGCAGGACTTAACCGTTCGCGGCACCAAAATTCTGCTGATCAACCCGACCGATTCCGATGCGGTAGGTAACGCCGTGAAGATGGCAAACCAGGCTAACATCCCGGTGATCACCCTGGACCGTCAGGCATCTAAAGGCGAAGTGGTCAGCCACATTGCCTCTGATAACGTGCTGGGCGGCAAAATCGCCGGTGACTACATCGCCAAAAAAGCAGGCGAGGGCGCCAAGGTTATCGAACTGCAGGGTATCGCCGGGACTTCCGCAGCGCGTGAGCGTGGCGAAGGCTTCCAGCAGGCGGTTGCTGCCCACAAATTCAACGTACTGGCCAGCCAGCCGGCAGACTTCGACCGTACTAAGGGCCTGAACGTCATGCAGAACCTGCTGACCGCGCACCCGGACGTTAAAGCGGTATTCGCACAGAACGATGAAATGGCGCTGGGCGCGCTGCGTGCGCTGCAGACTGCGGGTAAATCTGATGTGATGGTGGTTGGATTTGACGGCACGCCTGATGGTGAAAAAGCGGTAAACGATGGCAAACTGGCTGCGACCATCGCTCAGCTGCCAGAGCAGATCGGCGCCACTGGCGTGCAGACTGCTGACAAAGTGCTGAAGGGCGAGAAAGTTCAGGCCAAATACCCTGTTGACCTGAAACTGGTCATCAAGCAGTAATATGCGATTCAGGCAGTCGCAGGCTGCCTGAGGGACAACATATAAAGAAAAGAGTGGCATACGCCACCGGGGCATCCCGGTGGCACTCTCTGATGGACACTTCAACTATGAAAACCGCAGGTAAGCTCGTCGTCCTTGGCAGTATTAATGCCGATCACATTCTTAACCTTGACGCTTTCCCGACACCGGGCGAAACCGTAACGGGTCATCGCTACCAGGTCGCCTTTGGCGGCAAGGGCGCGAACCAGGCGGTCGCTGCCGGACGTAGCGGGGCGAACATCGCCTTTATCGCCTGTACCGGCGATGACGATACCGGGGAGCGCGTTCGCCAGCAGCTGGAAAGCGACAACATCGATATTGCGCCAGTGAGCGTGGTGGACGGTGAATCAACCGGCGTGGCGCTGATTTTTGTCAACGGAGAAGGTGAGAATGTCATCGGTATTCATGCGGGGGCAAACGCGGCGCTGATACCTGAGCGAGTGGCGGCGCAACATGCGCTTATCGCCAGTGCCGACGCCCTGCTGATGCAGCTGGAATCCCCGGTAGAAAGCGTGCTGGCGGCAGCGAAAATTGCTCATGAAAATCATACCACTGTCGTACTAAATCCCGCGCCAGCCCGTGTATTATCAGACGAGCTTCTGGCGCTGGTGGACATTATTACCCCGAATGAAACCGAGGCCGAAAAGCTGACGGGCATTCGCGTTGAAAACGATGAGGATGCGGCGCGCGCGGCGAAAGCCCTGCACGACAAAGGCATCCACACGGTCATCATTACTCTTGGCAGCCGCGGCGTATGGGCCAGCGTTGAGGGAGAAGGGCGTCGCATTCCTGGCTTTAAGGTGAAAGCTGTCGATACCATCGCTGCGGGCGACACCTTTAATGGTGCGCTGGTGACGGCGCTGCTGGAAGGCGAACACCTGGATGACGCAATCCGCTTTGCCCATGCGGCGGCGGCCATTGCGGTGACCCGTCCAGGTGCACAGCCTTCTGTACCATGGCGTAATGAGATCGATGAATTTTTAAGTCAGCAGAGGTAACGCTTGGCCACAATGAAAGATGTCGCCCGTATGGCGGGCGTCTCTACTTCGACGGTCTCCCACGTCATCAATAACGATCGCTTCGTCAGCGACGCTATTCGGGAGAAGGTCGAGGCTGCCGTTAAATCCCTCAATTATGCGCCTTCCGCCCTGGCGCGCAGTCTGAAACTCAACCAGACGCGCACCATTGGCATGCTCATTACGGCCAGTACCAACCCCTTTTATTCTGAACTGGTGCGCGGCGTTGAGCGCAGCTGTTTTGAGCGTGGCTACAGCCTGGTGTTATGCAATACCGAAGGCGACGAACAGCGCATGAACCGCAATCTGGAGACGCTGATGCAAAAGCGCGTCGACGGGTTGCTATTGCTGTGCACCGAAACGCACCAACCCTCCCCGGAGATTATGCAGCGCTACCCCTCCGTTCCCACGGTGATGATGGACTGGGCGCCGTTCGACGGTACCAGCGATCTCATCCAGGATAACTCGTTGCTGGGCGGGGACATGGCGACGCAGCATCTGATTGATAAAGGCCACACCCGCATCGCCTGTATTACCGGTCCGCTGGATAAAACCCCCGCCCGCCTGCGGCTGGAAGGGTTCCTGGTGGCGATGGCGCGTGCCGGTTTGCCGGTGCCTGAGGGCTATCAAATCACCGGTGACTTTGAATTTAGCGGCGGGTTTGAGGCGATGCAGGCTCTACTGGCCCAGAAGGAGCGCCCGCAGGCGGTCTTTATTGGTAATGATGCGATGGCGGTAGGGGCTTACAAGGCGCTTTATCAGGCGGGACTGCGTATCCCGGACGATATCGCCGTGGTGGGGTATGACGATATCGAACTGGCGCAGTATATGACGCCGCCGCTCACCACCATCCATCAGCCAAAAGATGAACTGGGCGAGCTGGCGGTTGATGTCCTGATCCACCGTATCGCCCAGCCCGCTCTGCAACAACAGCGGCTGCAGCTTACTCCTGTTCTGATGGAACGGGGGTCTGTTTAGGTTTGTGCCGATCTTTAATAAGATTACGACCATCCTTCGGTTTTAGCAGCATAAAGACCAGCGCCGAGATCACCGTCAGCACGCCCATGGTGATAAAGGTGAAGTGAAACTGTTCGACAGTATTTGTGCTGTCGAATCCTTCATAAAAACGCAGTACTGCCGCACTTACCGCCACCCCCAGACTGATCGACAGCTGTTGCGTCACCGCCAGCACGCTGTTACCGCCGCTGGCATTCTCGTCGTTGAGATCGGCAAGGGTAATGGTGTTCATCGACGTGAACTGGATGGACATCGCCATCCCCAGCACAAACAGCGGCAGGATCAACAGCCATACCGGCAACGCCGCCGACTGCAGTGAGAACTGTGCAATCATCACACCGATAAATATCGTCACGCCAACCAGCGTCCTGCGGTAGCCCAGCCGGCGCAGCAATTGCGTCACGCCGGATTTGGCGAGGATCGAGCCCACCGCCGTAGGCGCCATCATGCAGCCCGCAATCAGTGCCGGGTAACCAAACCCGACCTGTAGCATCAGCGGCATAAGGAAAGGAACACAACCGGTACCCAACCGTGAGGCAATGTTGCCGGCAATACCCACCGAGAAAGTTCGAGTATTAAACAGCGACAGCGAAATAAGCGGCGTCGGATGACGGCGCGCGTGACGGATATAAAGAAGGAAGAGAACGATGCCGCCGAAAATGATGGAGATAGCCAGCCAGGTCGCCACCACTTTCTCACCGAACAGCTCCATACCGCTTGAAAACAGCACCAGGCTCAGGCCAAACAGGAAAAACCCGCCCATATCAAATTTACGCCGTGGGGTGGTGAAGTTCGGCATAAATTTGCGGGCATAGAAAAGCCCGGCGATCCCAATCGGAATATTAATGAGGAATATCCAGTGCCAGCTGGCCCAGGTGACCAGCACGCCACCCAGTACCGGTCCGAGGATCGGCCCGACCAGGCCCGGCATAGTGACAAAGTTAAGCACCGGCAACAGTTCGCTGCGTGGATAGGCCCGTAACAGGGCCAGGCGCGCAACCGGCATCATCATCGCGCCGCCTATCCCCTGGATTACCCGGAAGACAACCAGCTCTCCCAGAGAACTGGAGAGTGCGCAGGCCAGCGAGCCCAGCGTAAACAACGTTACCGCCAGCATAAAGATACGGCGGGTGCCGAAGCGATCGGCCAGCCAGCCGCTCACCGGGATCAGCATCGCAACGGTCAGGGTATAACTGATGATGGCTGACTGCATGGCCAGCGGAGAACGGTTCAGGCTTTGGGCTATTGCGGGAAGGGCAGTATTAAGGATGGTCGCATCCAGGGCCTGCATAAAGAAGGCCATTGCCGCTATCCACGGCAGGCCCGCCATACTGCGTGCTTTTTTTACTGTCATTCGAGTTCCTGTTGTTATGGCTACCGTGCTGGTGGGGCAAGCAGCGCCTGGCTGGCTGCCATGGCGCGTGGCCCGTCACTGTCCTGAATGGCATCGACAATGGCCTGATGTAAATCCAGCTTAACCACTTCATCCTGGGTAATAGAGGTAAAGTAGGTGTGATAGACAGAGTGAAAGAGCGAGGCAAAAGAGGTCAGGAACGGATTACCGCTCATCTCATAGATATGCTCGTGCCAGGCCATATCCACATCTATCCAGCGTTCCCGGTTAAAGTTTTTCTTCAGATGAACCATCTCATCCATCAGGGTGTTTAGCCGGGCCTTTTGCTCTGCCGTTCCGATCGTTGCGGCCAGCAAGCAGGCCTGCGGCTCCAGGCTACTGCGCATAACAAGGAAGTGATCAATAACCTGCTGGAAGTTATCTTCCGTCATCCACCAGGAGAGCAGCTCCTGATCGAGGAAGTTCCAGTTGCCCTGAGGCATCACGCGCGTACCGATGCGCGGACGGGGCAGCACCATCCCTTTCGCGGTTAACGTTTTCACAGCTTCACGAACGGCCGTTCGGCTCACGCCAAACTGTTCCCCCAGTTCCAGTTCGCCCGGCAGGATGCTGCCAGGCATGTAAACACCTGCCAGGATCCGCTGTGCCAGTTTTTCAGCCAGCACATAGGAAAGGTTTTTTTGTGCCGCCAGCTGTTGCGCGCTTAAAGGCATAAAGCATATTCCTTAAATCTTGATGCCAGTAAGTATGCCACCTGCAGGCGGGTTGTGGTGACGAAAACAGCAATTAGCACCGTTTCTGGCTAAAAAATGAGGCTTTTGGCGAAAAAAAACACGGTTGGTAGTTTTTTTTAATTTTACGCTTGTCAGCGCCGGAGAACTCCCTATAATGCGCCTCCACTGACACGGAACAACGGCACGCAAGCCGCCGGGTCAGCGGGGTTCAGCGATGAATACCCGGCAGAGAAAAGCG
>NZ_JBBCPK010000024.1:0-50938 GCF_037150775.1 Leclercia sp. M50 | reverse complement strand
ATGCAGCCAGTTACCGTAGCCCATTTCGGCTTCGATAGCATGGCCATAGGTGTGCCCCAGATTCAGTAAAGCACGTAAGCCTGTTTCGCGCTCGTCTGCGGCAACCACTTCTGCTTTCAGCTCACAACAACGGCGAATACAGTACGCCATCGCCTGACCATCCAGGCGCAATAAGGCGTCCATATTCTCTTCAAGCCAGCTAAAGAACTCGCCATCCAGAATAATGCCGTACTTGATCACTTCCGCCAGGCCAGATGCCAGCTCGCGCTTCGGCAGCGTTTGCAGGCAGTCGAGATCTACCACCACCGACGCGGGTTGATAGAACGCGCCAATCATGTTTTTGCCAAGCGGATGGTTTACGGCGGTTTTGCCGCCAACAGAAGAGTCAACCTGCGACAACAGCGTGGTCGGGATCTGAATAAAACGAACGCCACGCTGATAGCTTGCTGCCGCAAACCCGGTCAGATCGCCAACAACACCGCCGCCTAATGCCAGCAGTGTTGTGTCGCGACCGTGCGGTTTTTGCAGTAATGCGGTGAAGACGGTATCAAGTACCGTCAGGCTTTTATACTGCTCGCCATCAGGCAGAATCACACTGTCGACCTTCACGCCAGCCTGTTCAAGCAGCTGACGTACGCGGTCGAGATAAAGCGGAGCCAGCGTCTCATTGGTGACCAGCATTGCCTGATCACCCGCTTTCAGTGGTAAGAAGGAAGCTGGGTCGTTAAACAAACCAGCCGCGATAGTGATAGGGTAACTCCGTTCACCGAGAGTGACTGTAATCCTCTCCATAGCGCGACATCCACCTTAAATACTTTTTACCCGCAGGCGAGTATATATAAAGCCAGAATCAGTTGCTTTCCAGCATATGAATAATCTGGTTTGCGACCACTTTAGCGCTCTGATCGTCTGTGCGAATGGTGACGTCAGCAATCTCTTCGTACAGGGGATTGCGTTCATCTGCCAGCGCTTCCAGAACTTCACGTGGAGGCGTCTCAACCTGCAGCAACGGGCGTTTTTTATCACGCTGCGTACGCGCCAGTTGTTTTTCGATGGTCGTTTCGAGATAGACCACGACACCGCGGGCGGAGAGACGGTTGCGAGTTTCGCGAGATTTTACAGAGCCGCCGCCAGTAGCCAGCACAATGCCCTGTTTTTCCGTAAGTTCATTGATGACTTTTTCTTCTCGGTCACGGAAACCCTCTTCGCCTTCTACATCGAAGACCCAGCCCACATCAGCTCCGGTTCGTTTCTCAATCTCTTGATCAGAATCGTAAAATTCCATATTGAGTTGTTGAGCTAACTGGCGCCCAATAGTGCTTTTGCCGGCACCCATAGGCCCAACCAGAAAGATATTGCGTTTCTCTGCCATTTTTTCGGTACTACTAAGACTATTCGTTAATGGTAAACCCGCTTCGCCGATACCTGGCGTAACAGGACATGAACTGAAACCTCATATGCGATAGAGCGAGAGTCAGACTAAAAATTATCTCAATACTCCAGCTTGTTTGGCAACAGAATAAATCACCCTGCCTGCCGCTTAAGTTGTTAAGGTGTGAGATTGAGTAGGCTGATTCTCAAATCGGTACTCCTTGTATGCTAATTAATGCCCCACGTCAAACATCTGCAACAAACAGAATGCAAAATCAGGTGGGGCGTTACCGCTTATCAGGGTGTCGCAACCAGACGAGGGGTAATAAAAACCACTAATTCCCGGCGCTCGTTGTCTTTACCCTGATGGCGAAAAAACTGCCCCAGGATGGGGATACGGCTCAAGCCTGGCACATTTTCACTCCCGCTTTTATGTCTCTGAGAAAAAATTCCGCCTAAGGCCAGCGTTTCACCACTTTTGACCTCTACCTGGGTTTCGATCTCCTGTTTGTCTATCGTCATGGTTTCACTGTCGGCCTGCTTTAGCACCTGGCCCGGGCTGTTCTCGCTGATGCGCAGCTTCAGGCGTACACGTCCATTGGCCAGCACCACCGGGGTCACCTCCATGCCCAGCACCGCCTCTTTAAATTCCACCGACGTCGCGCCGCTCTCTCCGCTGGAGACCTGATAGGGAATTTCACTGCCCTGTTTAATGCTGGCAGGCTGCATGTGCGACGCCAGCAGACGCGGGCTGGCGATAATATCCACCTGCTGTTTTTGTTCCAGGGCGGAAAGCTCAATGTCCAGCAACCGGCCATTAATCCGGCCGATAGTGAAACCCACCTGCGTAGTGGCGTTGGTCACCGCAAGATCGCTGTTGAGTATCGTCAGCTCTCCGGGCTTACCAGGCTGCTGCGCCTGCGCCAGGCTCCACTTCACGCCCAGCTCCCGCAGGCTTTTTTCACTCATGCTGACAATGTGTGCCGCCAACTCGACCTGGGCTACCGGCAGATCCATCTGCTCCACCCAGTGCTGTAACGCATCCAGCGCAGCCCGGCTGTCGCGCACCAGCAGACGGTTAGTGCGTTTGTCCACCGCAAGGCTGCCTTTTGGGCTGAGGAGCTTTTCGGCAGCCTGCCTGAGATCGCCCGCATCCGCATAGGAGAGAGAAAAACTGCGCGCCTCCAGCGGCACACTGAGCTGACGCTTAGCGCGCTCCGCCTCTTTTCTGGCCTGCTGTTGCTGTTGCCAGGCGGCGCTGTGGATATAAAAGATGCCCTCCTGCTGGCGCATCACCAGCCCGGCGCTGGTCACCACCGTCTGTATCGCCTGTAACCAGGGCACCTTTTGCAGACGCAAAGAGACATTGCCGCTCACGTCTGGTGCGATAATCATATTGCGGTTCTCCTGCTCCGCCAGGGCCTGCAGAAGCTGGGCGACCGGCACATCATCCACGACCAGATTCACGGCCAACGGTTCCGCTGCCAGCGTCTGGCCGCCGATCAGCAGTAATGCCACCATCCCTCTTTTCATCCTGTTTCGTTCCTTGTCGTTGCCATCGCCATAACGGCGGTTCACACGCCTCAGACGTGTCGATGACCAACTCCTTTTCATTCAGCACCCTTACCTGCCAGCCCTGGGGCAGCGTGTCGCCGCGACGCACCCGCAACCAGCGGGACTTTTCATCCCTGACGATGCCTACCGGCACCGCGCCGGATACTAGCCCGGCATAACGCCACTGGCTCAGGGCTGCGTTGGGGCAGCGTGACACCGGCGCCTGAAACGGATCGCGCATGCCGAGAAGAAGCGGCAGCAGAAGCAGTACGCCACGGCTAACCCGCATTCTGGCGCTCCAGTTGCAGGGTGAGGCGCAGCTTTTGCTGTTCTGGCTGGAGCGTAAAACGCGTCACCGCCACATCGCGTTGGGCGAGAGTGGCAAACAGCCCGGGTATCTGCCCCCATACCGCCTCGACCACCAGTTCGCCTCCCGCATTGACAGGCTGCCAGCGCACCATGCGTAGCTCACCGGTATCGAACTCCAGCGGTGAAAAGGGGCGCAGCGCCACGGACGATGGCGCATCCTCAACGGGCGAGAGCTTACGCACCGCGGTCCATAAGCGGCCGTTGATCGCCGCGTCACGCGCATGCTGAGCCTGGCGCGTGGCGAGCTGTTGCTGCTGCATGCGTAGCTGCCCCCCGAGCACACAGAGCAGCATCAGCCCTGAGCTGAGGCCCCAGCACAGCCAGCGCCAGCGCGGGGACAACGCGTACCAGATGTCAGGAGGGATCCGCATCAGCCTCCTCCTTGCTGGTCAGCGCCCAGCTAAATTGCCAGCGCCCCTGTGCGTCCTGGCGCATCTCGCCGGGCGTGGTAGGGGTAAACCCCGGCAGCTGGCGTAGCGCCGTCTCCAGCGCCGCAAGCGCCGGTAACGTGGCGGCGTATCCACTCAGGGAGAGCGTGGAGTGCTGGAAACGAAGCTGCGCCAGCCATGCCTGCTCCGGCAGGGCGCGGGCCAGGGCGATGAGGATCGTCTGCCAGGCCGCCGTCTGCGCTTTTTTTTGCGCCCAAATCTGCTGTTGCTGGCGCTGAACAATACGCGCCGTCCACTGCTTTTGCCGCTGCGCCAGCGCCTGCCTCAGCGCCCCATCGCTGGCCTGTCGCTGCGCGAAAACCTGCGCTTGCAGCGGGGCGTCGGCCCGCCGGGCGGTCCAGAGCCCCAGCGTTACCAGCAGCGATCCGGTGAACAGCAAGCACCAGAAGCGCAGGCAGTGGCGTTTTTGTTGCTGACGCCACGGCAGCAGATTGGCCGCGCTCATCGCGCATAGCCTCCCGTCGCCAGCGCCAACGCCAGTGCGACGCTAAAATCCGCGCCATTCTCAGGCAGCGGCGGTTGCCGGTGGGACAACACGTTCCAGGGGTCGAAACTGCGCATATCGCAGCAGGCGATCTCCTCCACTCTTAGCGCCAGGAGGGCTGCAAGGCTTTCAACATCGGGCGCCTCCGCCAGCCCACGCCTGCCCCACTGGTGACGCATCGCCCATAGCCATTGATCCCGATCGCGCCAGGCAACGCACTGGGCAGGCGCGTCTACAAAAGGCAGAAAATGGGCCAGCGCCCCGGCATCGGGTGTGATCGCGGTCAGCCGCAGACGCAACACCCGGGCCAGCTCCAGCAGCGTGGCGATCTCTTTATTTTGTGCCGCGGTAACCTGATACCCCTGGCTGAACGTATCTTCCGCATAATCAAAACGCAGGGCATCGGGTGCCATCTCCAGCTCGCGGCTCAAGGCCGCGCCAATCCAGGCCGTCTCTTCGCTGTCGCGCAGGGTTATCGCCGGGCGCGGAAAGGTGCGTTGCAGGGTGCGGGCGGCCGGAAAGGCGAGAAGTACCTGATGCTGGTAAGGCAGCCACTGTCGCCACTCGCGCAGCGCTGCAGCCAGTTGTTCGGGCTGAAGAATTTGCCCGTCGCGGATAACACCCTCCGCCAGGGGGAGCTGCCACCAGCGGCGCAGCCCCCAGCCCGACTTTCTGCGTACCAGCGCGACGGCCAGCACCTTATCCTGTTGAATATGAACGCCTGTTCGCCATGTTTTAAATACCATGTTTCACGATCTCCTTATCGTCCGGGGGGATAACGGCTATATCAATGCTACAGGCTTGCCTTTATACTACCGCGCGATTGTTTAGAAACTGCCCAGTTCAAACTAAATGGGAAATCTCCAGTGAAGTTCGTAAAGTATTTATTGATCCTTGCAGTCTGTTGCATTCTGCTTGGAGCAGGCTCGATTTTTGGTTTGTACAAATATATTGAGCCGCAACTGCCTGATGTCGCTACGCTTCGTGACGTACGCCTTCAGATCCCGATGCAGGTTTATAGCGCCGATGGCGAGCTGATTGCCCAGTACGGCGAAAAGCGGCGTATCCCGCTGACGCTGAATCAAATTCCGCCAGAAATGGTGAAAGCCTTTATTGCCACAGAAGATAGCCGCTTTTATGAGCACCACGGCGTCGACCCGGTGGGGATTTTCCGTGCCGCAAGCGTGGCGCTCTTCTCCGGCCATGCTTCGCAGGGGGCGAGTACCATCACCCAGCAGCTGGCGCGTAACTTCTTCCTGAGTCCTGAAAAAACGCTGATGCGTAAGATTAAGGAAGTCTTCCTGGCGATCCGCATTGAGCAGCTGCTGAATAAAGATGAGATCCTTGAGCTTTACCTCAACAAGATCTATCTCGGCTACCGTGCCTATGGCGTGGGCGCGGCGGCGCAGGTCTATTTCGGTAAATCCATCGAACAGCTGACCCTGAGTGAAATGGCGACCATCGCCGGTTTGCCGAAGGCGCCTTCTACCTTCAACCCGCTCTACTCGCTGGATCGCGCGACAGCACGTCGCAATGTGGTGCTGTCGCGTATGCTGAGCGAGGGCTATATCAGCCAGACGCAGTACGATCAGGCGCGCAGTGAGGTGATTGATGCCAACTATCACGCGCCGGAGATTGCCTTCTCCGCCCCCTATCTCAGCGAGATGGTTCGCCAGGAGATGGTCTCCCGCTACGGCGAACAGGCCTACGAGGATGGCTACCGCGTCTACACCACCATCAGCCGCAACATCCAGCAGGGCGCGCAGCAGGCGGTGCGTAACAACGTCATAGATTACGATATGCGCCACGGCTACCGCGGCCCGTCAAACGTGCTGTGGAAGGTGGGTGAATCTGCCTGGAGCAGTAAAAAAATTACCGACACCCTGAAGCCGCTGCCGGGCTATGGGCCCTTCGTGGCGGCGGTGGTGACCCAGGCCAATCCGCAGGAAGCCACGGCGATGCTCGCCGACGACACCTCCGTGTCGCTGCGGATGGAAGGAGTACGCTGGGCACGTCCGTATCGCTCTGATACACAGCAGGGCGCGACGCCACGCAAAGTGACCGACGTAGTACAGGTGGGCCAGCAAATCTGGGTGCGCCAGGTTAATGACGCCTGGTGGCTGGGACAGATCCCGGACGTTAACTCGGCGCTGGTCTCTATCGACCCGCATAACGGTGCGGTTCTGGCGCTGGTGGGCGGCTTCGACTTCAATCAGAGCAAGTTTAACCGTGCCACTCAGGCGCTGCGTCAGGTCGGTTCCAATATCAAACCGTTCCTCTACACCGCGGCAATGGACAAGGGGCTGACCCTCGCCAGTATTCTCAATGACGTGCCAATCTCCCGCTGGGATGCCGGGGCCGGTTCCGACTGGCGGCCAAAAAACTCACCGGCAGAGTACGCCGGTCCGATTCGTCTGCGTCAGGGACTGGGGCAGTCGAAGAACGTGGTGATGGTGCGTGCCATGCGTGCCATGGGCGTCGATTATGCGGCGGAGTATCTGCAGCGCTTCGGCTTCCCGGCGCAGAATATCGTGCATACCGAGTCGCTGGCGCTGGGCTCCGCGTCGTTTACCCCGCTACAGGTGGCCCGCGGTTATGCGGTGATGGCCAACGGCGGCTTCCTGGTCGATCCGTTCTTCATCAGCAAAATTGAGAACGATCAGGGCGGCGTACTGTTTGAGGCCAAGCCGAAGATCGCCTGCGCCGAGTGTGATATTCCCGTCATCTATGGCGATACGCCTAAGTCAGACGCGCTGAACAACCAGGACATGGAAGATGTCGCGATCTCGCAGGAGCGGCAAAATGCGGCGGTGCCAATGCCGCAGCTCCAGCAGGCGAACCAGGCGCTGGTCGCCCAGACCGGCGCTCAGGAGTACGCCCCGCACGTGATTAACACTCCGCTGGCGTTCCTGATCAAGAGCGCGCTGAACAGCAACATCTTTGGTGAACCGGGCTGGCAGGGTACAGGCTGGCGTGCCGGTCGTGATTTGCAGCGCAAGGATATTGGCGGCAAAACCGGCACCACCAACAGCTCCAAAGATGCCTGGTTCTCGGGTTATGGCCCGGGTGCGGTCACGTCGGTGTGGATCGGCTTTGACGATCACCGTCGTGATTTAGGGCGTACCACGGCCTCCGGGGCGATTAAAGATCAGATCTCCGGTTACGAGGGCGGAGCCAAAAGCGCGCAGCCCGCGTGGGATGCCTTTATGAAGATCGTTCTTGATGGCGTACCGGAAGAACCACTTACGCCACCGCCGGGCATCGTAACGGTCAATATCGATCGCTACAGCGGTCAGCTCGCTAACGGTGGTAACAGTCGTGAGGAGTATTTCATCGAAGGTACGCAGCCAACGCATCAGGTGGTGCATGAGGTGGGTACAACGTTGATAGATAACGGCGAAACGCAAGAGCTCTTCTGATATGTCTCCCCCCTTCCCGGTGGAGGGGGGAATTTTCCGCTATAGTCTTCCCTGCCCTTTCAGCCACTCCCGCACCAGAAACAGTGCGCTTACGTTCCGGGCTTCGTTAAAATCGGGCTCTTCCAGCAGATCCATCAGATGCGCCAGCGGCCAGCGTACCTGCGGCAGCGGCTCAGGTTCATCACCTTCCAGCGATTCAGGATAGAGATCTTCCGCCAGCACAATATTCATTTTGCTGGAGAAATAGGAGGGGGCCATGCTGAGTTTTTTCAGGAAGGTAAGCTCCTTCGCACCAAAGCCCACCTCTTCTTTCAGTTCACGGTTGGCGGCTTCATAAACCGACTCGCCGGGATCGATAAGTCCCTTGGAGAAGCCCAGCTCGTAAGATTCCGTTCCCACCGCGTATTCACGGATCAGGATCAGATGCTCGTCGACAATAGGCACAATCATGACGGCTTCGCGTGTGGAGGGACGCATACGCTCGTAGACGCGGCGCACGCCGTTACTGAACTCCAGATCCACGCTCTCAACGTTAAACAGCCGCGATTTGGCGACAGTCTCAACATTCAGGATGGTGGGCTTTTGTAAGGGTTTGCTCATTTTGACGGGTCTTTGCTGGGTGAACAGACCTCATTGTGCGATATGCCGCACGGTTTCGGCAATGTCCTTCGCGGTTTATTTACATTTATGCAACCTAATCAGATTCATTACGCATTTCAACACAAAAGTCAATAGGTTGAAATTATTCTAGGAATTTGCTGATATTCCGCCACGGTTGCCTTTGCTATCATCAGCGAACACTGGGATGCGCTTCAAATTGCTCAAGTTCAACGCCTTACATGCCGATAGCCAACCACAGACACGCATTCACTGTTAAAGGTGCTACTGACTACACCTGTAAGAAAAGTAAGATGGGGAAAGCATGAGCACCATTTTAATAATTATCGCTGCTATGCTGGCCTGCGCATTAATTGCAGGGTGGTGGTTCAGACGTCGATCGCAGCGTCGATATCGCCTGCCTTATCTCAACGCCTTTACCGGGGCGAGCACACGCAAACTCACCGCAGAAGAGCGTAGCGCGATTGAGCAATATCTCGAGTCGTTTAACCGCATCCAGCAAATGCCTGCAACAGGCGCCAGCGCGGCTCCGGTCTCGTTAAGCCTGAATGCCGAGAGCAATACCGTGCTTTGCCTGACGCGCTCCATTACCCGCTATGGCATTACCACAGACGATCCCAATAAATGGCGCTACTACCTCGACTCCGTCGAAGTGCATCTGCCGCCGTTCTGGGAGCAGTACATCAATGACGAAAACAGCGTTGAGCTGATCCACACCGACGCTATCCCGCTGGTGATTGCCCTGAACGGCCACTCCATCGCCGAGTATGTCCAGGAAGCGCCGCATCTGGCACTGGAACACGTCAGCTCAACCCAGGCGTCAATTCGTGGCGAAGAGACAGAGCAGATCGAACTGCTGAACATTCGTCAGGAGACCCACGAAGAGTATGCCCTCAGCCGCCCGGATGGCATTCGTGAAGCGCTGCTGATTGTCGCCGCCTTCCTGCTGTTCTTCTTCTGCCTGCTGAGTCCGGATGTGTTTGTCCCCTGGCTTGCTGGTGGCGGCGTGCTGCTGCTGGCGGCGGGTTTATGGGGATTATTTGCCCCGCCAGCGAAAAACGCGCTGCGTGAGATCCACTGCCTGCGCGGGACGCCAAAGCGCTGGGGTCTCTTTGGCGAGAACGATCAGGATCACGTCAACAACATCTCAATGGGCATTATTGACCTGATCTACCCGCGCCACTGGCAGCCGTGGCTGGCCCAGGATTTAGGGCAAAAGACCGACGTTGATATCTATCTGGACAGGCATGTGGTGCGCCAGGGACGTTATTTATCCCTGCATGACGAGGTGAAAAACTTCCCGCTGCAGCACTGGTTGCGCAGCACGGTGATTGCCGGTGGCGCCGGGCTGGTGCTGGCAATGCTGATTTTCCTCGTACCGCTGGATATGCCGATCAAATTTACCCTGTCGTGGATCAAAGGCGCCCAGACCATCGAGGCCACCAGCGTTGGGGAGCTTGAAAACGCCGGGGTGCGCGTCGGCGATACGCTGAATCTGAAGGGAACGGGGATGTGTAATATCCACGCGCCGGGCAACTGGAACGCCCGCCAGAGCTCGCCTTTTGCCCCCTTTGACTGCTCGCAGCTGATCTGGAATGACGCAGCCCCGCTGCCGCTGCCGGAATCAGACATTGTTAACAAAGCCACGGCGCTGACCCAGGCCCTGAGCCGCCAGCTCCATCCAAAACCGGAAGATATAACGCGAGTCAGCCCGGCGTTGCGCTCCGCCATTCAGAAATCGGGCATGATCCTGCTGGATGATTTTGGCGATATCGTACTGAAGACCCAGGATCTGTGCGCAGAGGCGGATGAGTGCATCCGGCTGAAGAACGCGCTGGTGAACCTCGGCAACAGCAAAGACTGGGAAGCGCTGGTGAAACGTGCCACGAATGGCCGTCTTGATGGTGTTAACGTCCTGCTGCGTCCGGTGAGCGCCGAGTCGCTGGAAAACCTGGTCGCCACCTCTACCGCGCCATTCGTTATGCGCGAAACTTCACGTGCCGCGCAGGCGCTTAACAGCCCGGCACCCGGCGGCTTTGTGATTGTCAGCGATGAAGGCAGCGATCTGGTCGATCAGCCCTACCCGCCGGTAGCGCTGTATGACTACCCTGCGCAGGAGCAGTGGGAAGAGTTTCAACGACTGGCGCAGATGCTGATGCGTACGCCGTTCAGCGCCGAAGGGATTGTCACCGGCATCTTTACTGATGCCAATGGCACCCGTCATATCGAGCTGCACCGGATACCGGATAGCGCCGTTTTATGGCGCTACATTGCCACTTCGCTGCTGATGCTGGCGATGGTGGTCTGCATTATCTGGAACGGCGTGATGGCGTTACGCCGCTACCAGCGCTCGCGCACCCGCCTGGCGGAGATCCAGCAGTACTACGAAAATTGCCTCAATCCGAAGCTTGTTCCTACCCCTGAGAGCCTGATCGGATAACCTCTGTGCGCGAGCAGATATGCTACCCTGTCGCGCACGATTCTTCTGGCTGGAGTATTCCCTATGCATCTTGATATCGCCTGGCAGGACGTTGATACCGTTCTGCTGGATATGGACGGCACGCTGCTGGACCTCGCGTTTGATAACTACTTCTGGCAAAAACTGGTGCCGGAAACCTACGGCGAGCAGCAAGGGATCACCCCGCTGGAGGCGCAGGAATTCATACGCCAGCAATATACCGCCGTACAACATACGCTAAACTGGTACTGTCTGGACTACTGGAGCGAACGCCTTGGTCTGGATATTTGTGCCATGACCACTGCTCAGGGCCCGCGCGCCGTTTTGCGTGAAGATACCGTCCCCTTTCTGGAGGCACTCAAAGCCAGCGGCAAGCGGCGCATTTTGCTGACCAACGCGCACCCGCATAATCTGGCGGTGAAGCTGGAACATACCGGGCTGGGTTCACACCTTGATTTATTACTTTCCACCCACACATTTGGTTATCCGAAAGAGGATCAGCGATTGTGGCAGGCGGTGGCAGAAGAGACCGGCCTGCAGCCAGAAAGAACGTTGTTCATTGATGACAGCGAACCCATTCTGGATGCGGCGGCAAAATTTGGCATTCGTTATTGCCTTGGCGTGACCAATCCTGATTCTGGCCTGGCTGAAAAAAGCTATCTGCGACATCCGGGGATGAACGACTATCGCCGGATGATCCCCTCACTCACCGTGAAGGAGACGCCATGAAAGAGAAACCCTCTGAAGGGGTAAGACTGGATAAATGGTTATGGGCTGCCCGCTTTTACAAAACGCGCGCCCTCGCCCGCGAAATGATTGAAGGCGGCAAGGTGCATTACAACGGGCAGCGCAGCAAGCCGAGCAAGCTCGTAGAGCTGAACGCCACCCTGACCCTGCGTCAGGGCAACGACGAGCGGACGGTGATCGTGAAGAACGTGACCGAACAACGTCGCCCGGCAGTGGAAGCCAGCACCCTGTACGAAGAGACGGCAGAAAGCGTGGAGAAGCGCGAAAAGATGGCGCAGGCGCGAAAGCTGAATGCCCTGACCATGCCGCATCCCGACAGACGCCCTGACAAGAAAGAACGTCGCGATCTGATTAAATTTAAAAATGGCGAGAATGAGTGATTCTTGCTGAACGAGAGATGACTATGGCCCAACACGACCAATTACACCGCTATCTGTTTGAACAATTTGCCGTTCGCGGCGAGCTGGTTACCGTATCCGAAACCTGGAAACAGATCCTGGAAAACCACAACTACCCGCTGCCGGTGAAAACTGTGCTGGGCGAGCTGCTGGTCGCGACCAGCCTGCTGACTGCGACCCTGAAATTTGCCGGTGATATCACCGTGCAGCTGCAGGGTGATGGCCCGATGAGCCTGGCGGTGATCAACGGCAACAACCAGCAGCAGATGCGCGGCGTGGCGCGCGTACAGGGCGATATCCCTGAAAACGCAGAGCTGAAAACGCTGGTGGGCAATGGCTACCTGGTGATCACCATCTCCCCGGAAGAGGGCGAGCGCTATCAGGGGGTCGTCGGTCTGGAAGGCGATACGCTGGCAGCCTGCCTGGAAGACTACTTCCTGCGCTCCGAACAGCTGCCGACGCGCCTGTTTATCCGTACCGGCGAAGTCGACGGCCAGCCGTGTGCCGGCGGGATGCTGCTCCAGGTACTGCCAGCCCAGAACGCGCAGGCAGATGATTTCGATCACCTGGCCACCCTGACCGAAACCATCAAAGCCGAAGAGCTGTTCACCTTACCGGCGAACGAAGTACTGTGGCGCCTGTATCACGAAGAAGAGGTGACGCTCTACGATCCGCAGGATGTCGAGTTCAAGTGCACCTGTTCCCGTGAACGCTGCGCGGGTGCGCTGAAAACATTGCCGGATGAAGAGATTGACAGCATCCTGGCAGAAGATGGCGAAATCGACATGAACTGCGATTACTGCGGCTCTCACTACGTCTTTAACGCAATGGACATTGCCGAGATCCGCAACAACGCCTCCCCGGCCGATCCGCAGCTGCACTAAGTCCTGCCGTTAACTGCCCTCTTGAGGGGGCAGTTAACCTTTTCCCCTCCCCTACTCATTAATTTCATTCACTATTTACCCCAATCTGCTGAATCGTTATCAGTGATGTAAGACTTTCGTAATTTTCTTTCATGTATGCGCTTACATTCACATTCTCGCAGTTTAATTTATCGCTCATTAACCTTTTCGGAACATTTTCCCCAACCGAAAAGTGATTCCTGCCATAATCTGCACCGCAAAGTGACAGGAGTCACAGCGTTTTCCGTCATAAAGGGTTTTTGTCCAGATACGCAAATCTATGAGCCCGGTCGCGGTTAACATTCGAAGAAAACCCCTACAATTTCAGGCAGTATAAATTGGCTAAGGAGCAGTGATATGCGTGTTAATGGTTTAACCCCGCAAGATCTCAAGGCTTATGGTATCAACGACGCTCGCGATATCGTCTATAACCCTGATTACGATACGCTTTATCAGGAAGAGCTCAATCCAGCACTCGAAGGATACGAGCGCGGTATATTGACGACGACCGGCGCTATCGCTGTCGACACCGGTATCTTTACCGGCCGTTCGCCGAAAGATAAGTACATTGTTCGTGACGACACCACCCGCGACACCTTTTGGTGGGCGGATAAGGGCAAAGGGAAGAACGACAACAAAGCGATCTCCCCTGAAATCTGGCAGCATCTGAAATCCCTCGTCACCCAACAACTTTCCGGTAAACGTCTGTTCATTATCGACGCTTACTGCGGTGCCAACGCCGATACCCGCCTTTCCGTTCGTTTTATCACTGAAGTCGCCTGGCAGGCCCATTTCGTGAAGAACATGTTCATTCGCCCGACCGAGGAAGAGTTACAGAGCTTCGAGCCTGACTTTGTGGTGATGAACGGTGCGAAATGCACCAACCCACAGTGGAAAGAGCAGGGGCTGAACTCGGAAAACTTTGTCGCCTTTAACCTGACGGAGCGTATCCAGCTTATCGGCGGCACCTGGTACGGCGGCGAAATGAAGAAAGGGATGTTCTCGGTGATGAACTACCTGCTGCCGTTAAAAGGCATTGCCTCCATGCACTGCTCGGCGAACGTGGGCGAGAAAGGCGACGTGGCGGTCTTCTTTGGCCTCTCCGGCACCGGTAAAACTACCCTCTCCACCGATCCGAAACGCCGCCTGATTGGCGATGACGAGCACGGCTGGGATGACGACGGCGTGTTTAACTTCGAAGGCGGCTGTTACGCCAAGACCATTCGTCTGTCGGCTGAGGCGGAGCCGGATATCTTCCAGGCGATCCGCCGTGATGCGCTGCTGGAGAACGTGACGGTACGTGCTGACGGCACAGTCGATTTTGACGATGCGTCAAAAACGGAAAACACCCGCGTCAGCTACCCTATCTACCACATCGACAATATCGTTAAGCCGGTTTCAAAAGCGGGCCACGCGACCAAGGTGATCTTCCTCACCGCCGACGCGTTTGGTGTGCTGCCGCCGGTTTCACGCCTTACCGCCAGCCAGACGCAGTATCACTTCCTCTCCGGGTTTACCGCCAAGCTGGCCGGTACCGAACGGGGTGTGACTGAGCCGACGCCTACCTTCTCCGCCTGCTTTGGCGCAGCCTTCCTGTCGCTGCACCCGACGCAGTACGCCGAAGTGCTGGTAAAACGCATGCAGGCCTCGGGTGCCCAGGCGTATCTGGTCAACACCGGCTGGAACGGCACTGGCAAACGTATCTCCATCAAAGATACCCGCGCCATTATCGACGCCATTCTGAATGGTTCGCTGGATGATGCGGAAACCTTCACCCTGCCGATGTTCGATCTAGCAATCCCGACCGAACTGCCGGGCGTGGACAGCCATATCCTCGACCCACGCAACACCTACGCGTCGCCGGAGCAGTGGCAGGAAAAAGCCACCACGCTTGCGAAGCTGTTTGTGCAAAACTTTGAGAAGTACACCGATACGCCAGCGGGTGCGGCGTTGGTGAGTGCGGGACCGAAGCTGTAAAAATTGTGCCGGGTAGCGCTGCGCTTACCCGGCCTGCCCATAAAAAACGGTAACCTGCGGGTTACCGTTTTGCTGTTAACTCTCTTTCGCCTGCCCCGCGCGGAAACGGAACCGGCAGCCAGGCGCGGATACTCAACCCACCCCGTTCGCTGGTGCCAATCTCCAGCAGACCGTTATGGTTATCCACAATACGCTGCACAATCGCCAGACCTAAACCGGTGCCGCTGGTGCTGCGCGCGCTGTCGCCGCGCACAAACGGCTGGAACAGGTGTTTGCGCTGCTCCGGTTTGATCCCCGGACCGTCATCTTCCACCTGGAACCAGGCGCGGCTCAGCTCGGAGCCGCTGCTGACCTTGATCCAGCCGTTGCCGTACCGGGCGGCATTGACCACCATATTCGCCACGGCGCGCTTAATGGAGAGCGGGTGCATCCGCACGGTGATATCGCCCGGCTGCAGATCGGTTTCGATCTCACGCTCGTAGCCGCTTTCGGCCGCCACCACTTCACCCAGCACCGCGTTCAGATCCGCCATCTCCATCGGCATCTCCTGCCCGGTGCGCAGGTAGTCGATGAACTGCTCGATAATGGCGTTGCACTCTTCGATGTCCTTGTTGATGGACTCCGCCAGGTAGCCATCTTCCTCGCCCATCATTTCGGTCGCCAGACGGATACGCGTTAACGGGGTGCGCAGGTCATGGCTGACGCCAGCCATCAGCAGGGTACGGTCATCGGCCAGTTGTTTCACCCCCGCCGCCATATGGTTGAACGCGCGGGTAACGGAACGCACTTCCGACGCACCATATTCGCGCAGCGGAGGAGGAATAATCCCTTTACCGACCTGGAGCGCCGCATGCTCCAGGTCGACCAGAGGTCGGTTCTGGATGCGGATAAACAGCCACGCGCCGCCTATCGCCAGCAGCATGATCGCCAGGGTGTAGCGGAACAGCGGCGAGAAGTCGCCCTGATGGATTTCGGTGAGGGGCACGCGCACCCAGATGTTGGGTGAGAGCCAGGTTTTTAGCCAGACCACCGGCGAGCTTTTGTTGACCTCAACGCGTACTTCCGTTGGGCCGCCCAGCTGCTGCGCCATCTGCTGGCTTAAAAATTCATAATGTTGTGCCCAGCGCAGACCTGCGTCTTCCGCCGCTTCGTTAGAGTAGAGCGATATCCCCAGCTCACGGTAGATTTCACGGCGAAACGCAGGGGGAACCACCAGCTGCGTGCCATCTTCCAGCTGCAGTTTATCGGTCATCAGCATACGTACTTCGTAGGCCAGGACCTTATTAAACTGCTGAAGGCTCGGTAGGATCGCAAAGTTCAGCACCACCAGATAGGTCGTCACCAGGCTGACAAACAGCAGGGTGACGATCAGTAACAGGGTGCGGGCAAACGAGCTACGCGGCGAAAAACGCATTCGCCTCATGCTTTAGAGCCGTCCGGGACAAACACGTAGCCCAGACCCCAGACGGTCTGGATATAGCGCGGATGCGCCGGGTCCTCTTCCACCATGCGGCGCAGGCGGGAGATCTGTACGTCGATGGAACGCTCCATCGCGGAGTACTCACGGCCACGGGCCAGGTTCATCAGCTTATCGCGCGACAGCGGCTCGCGCGGGTGGCTGACCAGCGCTTTCAGCACCGCGAACTCACCGCTGGTGAGCGGCATCGGCTCATCTTCGCGGAACATCTCGCGGGTGCCCAGATTCAGCTTGAACTTACCGAAGGCGATTACCGCCTCTTCCTGCGACGGTGCGCCAGGCAGTTCGTTCGCCTGACGGCGCAGTACGGCACGGATACGCGCCAGCAGCTCACGCGGGTTAAACGGTTTTGGAATGTAGTCGTCGGCGCCAATTTCCAACCCCACGATACGGTCAACCTCTTCCCCTTTCGCCGTCACCATAATGATCGGCATTGGGTTGCTTTGGCTGCGCAGACGACGGCAGATAGAGAGGCCATCTTCGCCCGGCAGCATCAGATCCAGCACCATCAGGTGGAAGGATTCGCGGGTCAGCAGGCGATCCATCTGTTCGGCGTTAGCCACGCTACGAACCTGGAAGCCCTGCTCGGTCAGATAACGCTCAAGGAGCGCACGCAGGCGCATGTCGTCATCCACCACCAGAATCTTATAATTCTCTTGCATTGTCAGTACTCCCAAAGGTTCGGATAATCTTGCAGATGCGTATTCTAAAAAAGTGCGCGTCTACGACCAGCTAATTCTGGTATAAATTCTAGTCGAAATTGTTACAAAGCATATTTAACAGCAGCTTATATATACATTCCATCACATAACTCATTATTAATCCTGTCTGTTAAGATAAGTGATACGTAATGTGCGCAAGGTAAGCAACCTCGTCGTAAGGCAAAAGAATGAAAACGCCCCTGATCACCCGCGAAGGGTATGAAAACCTGAAAAAAGAGCTGGACACCCTGTGGCGGGAAGAGCGCCCGGAAGTGACGAAAAAAGTGACCTGGGCAGCAAGTCTCGGCGACCGCAGTGAGAATGCCGACTACCAGTACAACAAAAAGCGGCTGCGCGAAATCGACCGCCGGGTGCGTTATCTGACCAAATGCCTTGAGAACCTGAAAATCGTCGACTATTCCCCGCAGCAGGAGGGCAAAGTCTTCTTCGGCGCATGGGTCGAAATTGAAAACGACGATGGCGATCTCAAGCGCTTTCGTATCGTCGGTTACGATGAAATTTTTGGTCGTAAGGATTACATTTCTATCGATTCGCCAATGGCCCGCGCGCTGCTGAAAAAAGAGGTGGGCGATCTGGCTATCGTCCAGACCCCGGCGGGAGAAGCCAGCTGGTATGTAAATGAAATTGAGTACGTAAAATAGTCCTGGAGCGCCCCCCGCGACTGGCATTTTGCTGTGCCAGTCCGTATAACTATCCCCTGATTTTTTGACCCACAAGATGAAATAGCCATGATGAAAGATTCGCTCTGCCGCATTATTGCGGGTGAACTTCAGGCAAGGGCTGAACAGGTAGAAGCTGCCGTTCGCCTGCTTGATGAAGGGAACACCGTGCCGTTTATTGCACGTTATCGTAAGGAAGTCACCGGCGGTCTGGATGATACGCAGCTGCGTAACCTGGAGACCCGCCTTGGCTATCTCCGTGAGCTGGAAGAGAGGCGCCAGGCGATTCTGAAATCCATCGGCGAACAGGGCAAGCTGACCAGCGATCTGGAAAAAGCCATTAATGGCACCCTGAGCAAAACCGAGCTGGAAGACCTCTATCTTCCCTATAAACCCAAGCGCCGTACCCGCGGGCAGATTGCCATCGAAGCCGGCCTGGAGCCGCTGGCCGATCTGCTGTGGAACGAACCCGCACACGACCCGGAAACCGAAGCCGCGAAATTTATCGATGCCGATAAAGGCGTGGCCGATACCAAAGCCGCCCTTGATGGCGCTCGCTACATCCTGATGGAGCGCTTCGCCGAAGATGCAGCCCTGCTGGCAAAAGTGCGTGATTACCTGTGGAAGAATGCCCATATCGTCTCCACCGTGGTCAGCGGCAAAGAGGAAGAAGGGGCGAAGTTCCGCGACTACTTCGATCACCATGAACCGATTTCAACCGTGCCCTCTCACCGTGCGCTGGCGATGTTCCGCGGTCGCAACGAGGGCATTTTGCAGCTCTCCCTGAACGCCGACCCGCAGTTCGACGAGCCGCCGAAAGAGAGCCACGGCGAGCAGATCATCACCGATCATCTCGGTCTGCGCCTGAACAACGCCCCGGCAGACAGCTGGCGCAAAGGGGTGGTGAGCTGGACCTGGCGTATCAAGGTGCTGATGCATCTCGAAACCGAACTGATGGGCACCGTGCGCGAGCGCGCCGAGGACGAAGCGATCAACGTCTTTGCCCGTAACCTGCACGACCTGCTGATGGCGGCCCCTGCCGGCCTGCGCGCCACCATGGGCCTCGATCCGGGTCTGCGTACCGGCGTGAAGGTCGCCGTGGTGGATGGCACCGGCAAGCTGGTTGCCACTGATACCATTTATCCGCATACCGGCCAGGCGGCAAAAGCTGCGGTCGCGGTTGCGGCGCTGTGCGAAAAGCACAACGTCGAGCTGGTGGCGATCGGTAACGGCACCGCCTCCCGCGAAACCGAGCGTTTCTTCCTCGATCTGCAAAAGCAGTTCCCGAAAGTGACCGCCCAGAAGGTGATTGTCAGCGAAGCGGGGGCCTCGGTCTACTCGGCGTCCGAACTGGCTGCGCAGGAGTTCCCGGATCTCGATGTTTCCCTGCGCGGCGCGGTCTCTATCGCCCGCCGCCTGCAGGATCCGCTGGCGGAGCTGGTGAAGATCGACCCGAAATCCATCGGCGTGGGCCAGTACCAGCATGACGTCAGCCAGACCCAACTGGCGCGTAAGCTGGACGCGGTGGTGGAAGACTGCGTGAACGCCGTGGGCGTTGACCTGAATACCGCCTCCGTTCCCCTGCTGACCCGCGTGGCGGGCTTAACCCGCATGATGGCGCAGAACATCGTCGCCTGGCGTGATGAGAACGGTCAGTTCCAGAACCGCCAGCAGCTGCTGAAGGTAAGCCGTCTCGGGCCGAAAGCGTTTGAGCAGTGCGCGGGCTTCCTGCGCATCAACCACGGCGATAACCCGCTGGACGCCTCCACCGTTCACCCGGAAGCCTACCCGGTGGTCGAGCGCATTCTGGCCGCTACCCAGCAGGCGCTGAAGACGCTGATGGGCAACAGCAGCGAGCTGCGTAACCTGAAAGCCGTTGACTTCACCGACGAGAAATTCGGTGTGCCGACCGTGACCGACATCATCAAAGAGCTGGAAAAACCTGGCCGCGACCCGCGTCCGGAGTTCAAAACCGCGCAGTTTGCGGAAGGCGTCGAGACGATGAACGACCTGCTGCCGGGTATGGTGCTGGAAGGCGCGGTCACTAACGTCACCAACTTTGGCGCGTTTGTGGATATCGGCGTGCATCAGGATGGCCTGGTGCATATCTCCTCTCTGGCCGACAAGTTCGTGGAAGATCCGCATACCGTGGTGAAAGCTGGCGACATCGTAAAAGTGAAAGTGCTGGAGGTGGATCTGCAGCGCAAGCGTATCGCCCTCACCATGCGTCTGGACGAGCAGCCTGGCGAGACCAACGCCCGTCGTGGCGGTGGTAACAGCGAGGCACGTCAGCAGCGTCCGGCGGCGAAACCGCGCGGGCGTGAAGCACAACCCGCCGGCAACAGCGCGATGATGGATGCGCTGGCGGCGGCGATGGGTAAGAAACGCTAGCTTACGTAATGCCCGGTGGCGCTTCGCTTACCGGGCCTACGGTTTTGTCGCCCAACGCACGAATTACATTAAAATGTACTCACTCATTTCTTTATCAATATGTAACCTATTGCACATCCATATTTAAACCGATAATTATCACTCCGTTAACAATAAATCTTTTTATCTCTTCACTTCAGCGCCGTAAATATTGAGCAAGGTCAACCAGGCTGCAAATTAATAGCGCCATGCACATTCCGTCACATATTTAATATTGATGATAGAAACCATTCTCATTACCATTGTGTCTGTTGATTATTTAACCTTCCGTTAAGTAGGCACTATGCAATTTACTCCAGACAGCGCGTGGAAGATCACCGGCTTCACCCGCGAAATCAGCCCGGCCTATCGCCAGAAGCTGCTCTCTTTAGGGATGCTTCCCGGCTCCTCATTCCACGTTGTACGTGTGGCCCCGCTGGGCGATCCGGTCCATATCGAAACCCGACGTGTGAATCTGGTTCTGCGTAAGAAAGATCTCGCCTTAATAGAAGTTGAAGCTCTGTCACAATAAAACGCCAGCTCTCGTAGCGAGTCTGAAAAAATGAAAAAATTAACCATTGGCTTAATTGGCAACCCCAATTCCGGCAAGACAACGTTATTTAACCAGCTTACCGGCGCCCGTCAGCGCGTCGGTAACTGGGCGGGCGTCACGGTCGAGCGTAAAGAGGGCCAGTTTACGACCACCGACAATCAGGTCACCCTCGTCGATCTGCCCGGCACCTACTCGTTAACCACCATCTCCTCCCAGACCTCGCTCGATGAGCAGATCGCCTGCCACTATATTCTGAGCGGCGACGCCGACCTGCTGATCAATGTGGTGGACGCCTCAAACCTCGAGCGAAACCTCTACCTCACGTTGCAGCTTCTGGAGCTGGGTATCCCCTGCGTGGTGGCGCTGAACATGCTCGATATTGCGGAAAAACAGCAGATCCGCATCGATGTCGACGCGCTTTCCGCCCGTCTCGGTTGCCCGGTGGTGCCGCTGGTCTCAACCCGCGCCCGCGGTATCGACGCCCTGAAGCTTGCCATTGACCGCCACAGCCGCAATGCTGAGGTGGAGCTGGTGCACTATGCCCAGCCCCTGCTGCGTGAAGCCGGGATCCTCGCAAAGGCAATGGCGCACAGCATGCCGTTCAGACAGCGCCACTGGCTCGGCCTGCAAATGCTGGAAGGCGATATCTACAGTCGTGCCTATGCCGGTGATGCCGCCCACCAGCTGGATGCCTCCCTTGCGCGACTGAATGACGAGCTGGACGACCCTGCCCTGCACATTGCCGATGCCCGCTATCAAAGCATCGCTGCCATTTGCGACGTGGTCAGCAATGCCCTTACCGCCGAGCCGAGCCGTTTTACCCAGGCGATGGACACGGTGATCCTCAACCGTTTCCTCGGTCTGCCGGTCTTTCTGCTGGTGATGTACGTGATGTTCCTGCTGGCCATCAACATTGGCGGCGCGCTACAGCCGCTGTTTGACGTCGGCTCTGTCGCCCTCTTTATTCACGGCATTCAGTGGCTGGGTTATACGCTGCATCTGCCGGAATGGCTGACTATCTTCCTCGCCCAGGGGCTGGGCGGCGGGATCAACACCGTCCTGCCGCTGGTGCCGCAGATCGGCATGATGTATCTGTTCCTCTCTTTCCTGGAGGACTCCGGCTACATGGCCCGCGCCGCCTTCGTGATGGATCGTCTGATGCAGGCCCTCGGCCTGCCGGGCAAATCGTTCGTGCCGCTGATTGTCGGCTTCGGCTGCAACGTGCCGTCGGTGATGGGGGCGCGGACGCTGGATGCGCCCCGCGAGCGCCTGATGACCATCATGATGGCGCCGTTTATGTCCTGCGGCGCACGGCTGGCGATCTTCGCGGTGTTTGCCGCCGCCTTCTTTGGCCAGGAGGGGGCCCTGGCGGTCTTCTCGCTCTACGTGCTGGGGATCGTGATGGCGATCCTTACCGGTCTGATGCTCAAGCACACCATCATGCGTGGTGAGGCGACCCCGTTTGTGATGGAGCTGCCGGTCTACCACGTTCCACACCTGAAAAGCCTGCTGATCCAGACCTGGCAGCGGCTTAAAGGCTTTGTGCTGCGGGCGGGTAAAGTGATTGTGGTGGTCAGCATCTTCCTCAGCGCGCTCAACAGCTTCTCCCTGAACGGCAAGGCGGTAGACAACATTGACGACTCCGCCCTGGCCTCCGTCAGCCGCGTTATCACCCCGCTGTTCAAACCCATTGGCGTGCATGAAGACAACTGGCAGGCTACCGTCGGGCTGTTCACCGGCGCAATGGCGAAAGAGGTGGTGGTGGGTACGCTTAACACCCTCTATACCGCCGAGAATATTCAGGAAGCCGCGTTTAACCCGGCCGATTTCCACCTCGGCGACGAGCTGGTCAGCGCCGTGGATGAAACCTGGCAGAGCCTGAAAGCGACCTTCAGCCTGAGCGTTCTTGCAAACCCGATTGAAGCCAGCAAAGGCGACGGCGAGATGGCGACGGGCGCCATGGGCGTGATGAGCGAGAAGTTTGGCAGCGCCTCAGCGGCCTACAGCTACCTGATCTTCGTTCTGCTCTACATTCCCTGCATCTCGGTCATGGGAGCCATCGCCCGCGAATCGAGCCGCGGCTGGATGGGCTTTTCGGTGCTGTGGGGGCTGAACATCGCCTACTCGCTGGCGACGGTCTACTACCAGACGGTCAATTTTACTCAGCATCCGCAGTACAGCCTGGTCTGCATCCTGGCAGTGGTACTGTTTAACGTGGTGGTGATCGGGCTGTTACGCCGGGCCCGCAGCCGTGTGGACGTTAATCTGCTGGCGAAAGGCAGAACCGCGGCGGCCTGCTGTGAAAGTCCGGTAAGCGACTGTCATTAGGAGGCGGCATGGCATCGTTAATTGAAGTACGTGATTTACTGGCGCTACAGGGAAGAATGGAGGCCACCCAGCTTAGCCAGATGCTGCATACCCCGCAGGCGATGATCGAGGCCATGCTGCAACGTCTTGAGGCGATGGGCAAAGCGAAGCGAATTCAGGAAGATGCCGACGGCTGCTTAACCGGCAGCTGTAAAAGCTGCCCCGAAGGAAAAGCCTGCCTCAGGGAGTGGTGGGCGCTGCGTTAAGTGTGAATAAAGCCGGGCAACTCTGCCCGGCTTTGTGCAATTATTTGTAGACTTCTGCGGTCGCGCGGATGTCTTTCGAATCTTTGTTGGCGCTGGTGACGACAAAGTACTTACCGCCCATCTCATCAGCTTTCTGTGAAAGCTCTTTTCGCGCATCCATTGGCGCGGTGGTGTCAGACGTAGAGATATGGCCAACTTTCGTCAAATTCATCTCTTTCACTTTGTCTTTCTGGATCTCTTCCGCCGCCATAACACCGAAAGAGAGTGATCCAATAACCAGAGAAGCAACAATACCTGTGACAAGTTTCATAGTCATGACTCCCAAAGATGATTGTAATTTTGATTATCGAACGCGGGATAACCGCAACGATATATTGAGTATTGTTGCGGTACGTCACTTTTTCCAGCTGAAATGAAAAATAATCAGTTTAAACGACGACTTAAGGCGATCAACGCCGCGCAAAATTCGTCGGAGTGAGAGATAAAGGGCGCATGCGCCGCTTTAGCGATGATCAGGGCTTCGCTCTGCGGCCATTGCTCATCCAGCAGCGGCACGATTTTGCGCGGCACCAGCCCGTCGAGATAGCCATAAATTCGCAGGTGCGGCAGCGAAAGCGTCGCCAGCGGCGCGCGGAGATCGGCCGTTTTCAGGATCTCCAGCCCGCCATTCAGCACCGCCACCTCCGGCATCGGCAATGACAGCACCGTGGTTTTCAGCGTGCGGGCATCCTGGCGCGCCGTTTCTGTGCCCATGGTTTGCAGGGCGAGGAAGCGCTCCACCGTGCGCTGGAAGTCATTGCTCAGCTGCTGCTGGAAACCGGCCAGCACCTCAGGTTTGATCCCCGGCCACTCCTCCTGGGCGCTAAAACAGGGGGAAGAGGCGACGGTCACCAGAGCATGCACCCGCTCAGGGTGCGTCAGGGCAACCTGGCTCGCCACCAGCCCGCCCAGGCTCCAGCCCACCCAGATCGCCCGATCCGGAGCCTGAGCCAGCACCTGCTCCGCCATCTCCTCAAGCGTCATTGCGCCAAAATCCCGGCTGCGGCCAAAGCCCGGCAGATCCACCAGGTGCAGCGTAAAATGCGAGGCCAGTTCCTCACTGACGCAACGCCATACTTCGGCATTCAGCCCCCATCCGTGCAGCAGCACAAGATGACAATTTCCTGTCCCGACGGTCTGCCACCAAAGGTTGTTCATCGATTACTGTTCTCTTTTTTCACAAGGAGGTTGTCTATGCTAACAGTGCCCGGCTTGTGCTGGCTATGCCGGATGCCGCTGACCCTCGGCCATTGGGGAGTCTGTTCCGTATGTGAAAGGGGAATTGCCCCTCGGGGGAGCCATTGCCCCCGGTGCGGCTTGCCGGCCATTCACCCTCACCTGCCCTGTGGGCGCTGCCTCTGTAAACCGCCGCCGTGGCAGGCACTGGTGGCGGTGTGCGGTTACAGGCCGCCGGTGAGCCTGCTTGTCCATCAGCTAAAATTTTCCCGCCGCAGCCAGCTGGCCCAGCCGCTGGCGAGGCTGTTACTGTTGGCGCTGTTGCGGGCCAGGCGCAGCCACGGTTTACCGCGTGTCGATATGATGGTCAGCGTGCCGCTCTGGTCCCGGCGGCACTGGCGGCGCGGTTTTAACCAGAGTGACCTGCTCTGTCGCCCGCTGGCCCGCTGGTTAAACTGCCGCTATGTTCCCGACGCGCTTCGCCGCATCCGCGCGACCCCGGCCCAGCATCGGCTCAGCGCGCGACTGCGTAAACGCAACCTGCGGCACGCCTTTGCGCTTGAATTTCCGGTGGCAGGGCGCCATATCGCTCTGGTGGATGATGTCGTGACAACAGGTGCTACCGTTGCGGAGCTCTCCCGCCTGCTTTTGCGAAGCGGCGCGGCGTCGGTTCAGGTATGGTGTCTGTGTCGAACCTTGTAGCGCCCTCAGGTTGGGCGTATTATACCCAGGTAATTTAGTCAACTATTAGGCCAATTCTATGATCCGTATTTCCGATGCTGCACAAGCGCACTTTGCCAAACTGCTGGCAAATCAGGAAGAAGGGACCCAGATCCGCGTTTTCGTGATCAACCCTGGCACCCCGAATGCAGAATGCGGCGTCTCTTATTGCCCACCGGATGCTGTGGAAGCAACTGACACCGCCCTGAAATTTGAGCAGCTCACTGCCTATGTCGATGAGCTGAGCGCCCCGTATCTGGAAGATGCGGAAATCGATTTTGTCACCGACCAGCTGGGCTCGCAGTTAACGCTGAAAGCGCCAAACGCCAAAATGCGTAAAGTAGGCGATGACGCTCCGCTGATGGAGCGCGTGGAGTATCTGCTGCAGTCCCAGATCAACCCGCAGCTGGCGGGCCACGGCGGTCGTGTTTCCCTGATGGAGATCACCGACGAAGGCTTCGCCATTCTGCAGTTTGGCGGCGGCTGTAACGGCTGTTCAATGGTCGACGTCACCCTGAAAGAGGGGATCGAGAAGCAGCTGCTGAACGAGTTCCCGGAGCTGAAAGGCGTACGCGATCTTACCGAACACCAGCGCGGCGAACACTCTTACTACTGATTGCCCGTTTGCTTGCCCGGTGGCGCTACGCTTACCGGGCCTACAAACGCACATCCCCTCTTCCCTTGCCTCATAACATGACCTGCGTCTCAGAATTCACATTTTGACCGCGGGGGTCATTCTCAAGCCGCACATGTTACCCGTATCATTCTCACGGGCACTAAAACAGCTTTACGCCGACCGACTAAACTAAAGATTTAGAAGGCAGCCTCTCTGTGTGCCATCAGTTAGCCGTTCCCAGTTGGGGCAACATTAGTATGTCGTTGAAATAATGACGTTACCCATAACAATTTTTAAGGCCAGATAATCATGCCATTAGTCATTGTCGCTATCGGTGTAATCCTGTTACTGCTCTTGATGATCCGTTTCAAAATGAACGGTTTTATCGCCCTTGTTCTGGTGGCACTTGCTGTCGGCCTGATGCAGGGTATGCCGCTGGTAAAAGTTATCAGCTCCATTAAAGCTGGCGTGGGCGGTACGCTCGGTAGCCTGGCGCTGATCATGGGCTTCGGTGCCATGCTCGGTAAAATGCTGGCTGACTGCGGTGGCGCACAGCGCATCGCAACCACGCTGATTGCTAAATTCGGCAAAAACAACATTCAGTGGGCGGTGGTTTTAACCGGCTTCACCGTTGGTTTCGCGCTGTTCTACGAAGTGGGCTTCGTGCTGATGCTGCCGCTGGTGTTCACCATCGCCGCTTCTGCCAGCATCCCGCTGCTCTATGTCGGTGTGCCGATGGCTGCTGCACTGTCAGTGACACACGGCTTCCTGCCGCCGCACCCGGGCCCGACCGCTATCGCCACCATTTTCCATGCGGACATGGGTAAAACCCTGCTGTTCGGTACTATCCTTGCGATCCCGACCGTTATCCTGGCAGGCCCGGTATTTGCCCGCTGCCTGAAAGGAATCGACAAGCCGATCCCGGAAGGATTGTATAACGCCAAAACCTTTACTGAAGCCGAAATGCCAAGCTTTGCCGTCAGCGTCTGGACCTCTCTGGTACCGGTTGTGCTGATGGCCCTGCGCGCCGTCTGTGAAATGGTGCTGCCGAAAGGCCATCCGGTTCTGGGCGTGGCGGAGTTTCTGGGCGACCCGGTAATGGCGACGCTGATCGCGGTTCTGATTGCGCTCTTCACCTTTGGTCTGAACCGTGGCCGCTCCATGGATCAGATTAACGACACCCTGGGCTCCTCGATCAAAATCATCGCCATGATGCTGCTGATCATCGGTGGTGGCGGTGCGTTCAAACAGGTTCTGGTGGATAGCGGCGTGGACAAGTACATCGCCTCCATGATGCATGAAACCAACATCTCTCCTATCCTGATGGCCTGGTCTATCGCGGCGGTTCTGCGTATCGCGCTGGGTTCTGCCACCGTGGCCGCTATCACTGCGGGCGGTATCGTGGCGCCACTGATTGCGACTACGGGCGTCAGCCCTGAGCTGATGGTTATCGCGGTGGGTTCCGGTAGCGTGATCTTCTCTCACGTCAACGATCCGGGCTTCTGGCTGTTCAAGGAGTACTTCAACCTGACCATCGGTGAGACCATCAAGTCCTGGTCGATGCTGGAGACCATCATCTCCGTCTGCGGCCTGATTGGGTGTCTGCTGCTGGGTATGGTGGTGTGATGTGATAGTGCCGGGTGGCGGCTGCGCCTTACCCGGCCTACATAAACAGAACATGCACATTCCGTAGGCCCGGATCGCTACGCGTCACCGGGCAATAAAAAACCCGCCATCCGGCGGGTTTTTTTATCACTTCTTCGCAGCCGCTTTTCGCCGCTTATCCAAATCCTTAATCAGCTTGTTCACGCCGTCATCGGCAAACATCGCCTCAAGGGAGGTGGAGAGCTTGCGACGCCAGTTCTTGTACTGGTAGCTGGTGCCCGGGATGTTAACCGGCTCCGCCATACCCAGCCAGTCTTCCGGCTGCAATCCCAGCAGCGCACTGTTGCTGTCGGCAATGTAGCGCTGCAAACCGCGGTTGAGCGTGGCGGTCATCGACATCAACGACGCCTTATGCCCGGTGCGTTTTGGCAGGCAGCCGTGCTCATGCAACGCATCCAGCAGCCCCTGCTTCGACAGCTCACGATCCTGATAGAGCCCGCGGAGCATCACTTCGTCAGGGTAGAGACCCAGCGTCTTGCCCAGGGTAAGGTCGCCGCTGTCCCACCAGCCACGAAGCGTAGGAAGGTCATGCGTCGTCGCGACTGCCATTGATTGTTCTGGATACGCCTCCGGCGCGCGGAAGTTCTTTTCAAGGTCGTTTTCAAAATAGAGCACCTTGTAGGAGTACACGCCGCTGTCACGCAGCTTGCTGACAATTTCTACCGGTACGGTACCGAGATCTTCGCCGATCACCATACAGTTATGGCGCTTACTCTCCAGCGCAAGGATAGAGAGCAGATCGTCCACCGGATAGTGAACGTAGGCGCCGTGGTCGGCGGTTTCGCCGTAGGGGATCCACCACAGACGCAACACCGACATCACATGGTCGATACGCAGCGCACCGCAGTTCTGCATGTTGGCGCGCAATAGTTCGATAAAGGGCTCATAGGCGCGAGCCGCAATCACGTGCGGGTCCATCGGCGGCAGACCCCAGTTCTGACCGAGCGGGCCCAGAATATCCGGTGGCGCGCCGACAGAGGCTTTCAGGCAGTAGAGCTCGCGATCGCACCAGGTTTCCGCCCCGCCTTCAGCCACGCCAACCGCCAGGTCACGGTAGAGACCAATCGGCATGTCGTAACCCTGGCTCTCCTGCCAGCAGGCTGCGAACTGGCTGTAGGCCAGCCACTGCAGCCAGAGGTAAAAATCGACCTCGTCGGCATGGTCGTCGCAAAACGCTTTCACCGCCGGGGAGTCGACGGACTGATACTGCTCAGGCCAGACCGGCCAGCCCCAGCGCATTTCATCCTCTTGCACCTGATGCGCATGCAGGGCGTCGAACGCCGCCTGCCAGTAGAGGCTCTCCCCTTCGCGGGCAACAAACGCCCGGAAGGCCGCCATCTGGTCGTCGTCACGCTGCGCAAAGCCTTTCCACGCCATACGCAGCGCGGCCATCTTCAGCGCGGTGACGGAGGCATAATCGACCCACTCGGCATCGCGGGCGCGTTCCAGCGTCTGCCGGGTAGTCTCCATCTTCCACCACGCCTGCGCCTCGTCGCTGTTGCGAAAATCCTCCACGGCGTTCACGTCGATATAAATCACGTTCAGCCAGCGACGGGACGACGGGCTGTACGGGCTGGCGCTCTCCGGGTTGGCCGGATAGAGCGCATGGATCGGGTTAAGGCCGATAAAGGCCCCGCCGCGCTTGCCGACATCCGCCAGCATCTTTTTCAGATCGCCAAAATCGCCGATCCCCCAGTTAGTCTCCGAGCGCAGCGTGTAGAGCTGCACACAGGCGCCCCACAGCTTTTTGCCCTCTTTCAGCGCCTGCGGCTCGTAGCAGCGTTTTGGCGCCACAATCACCCGGCAGTGCCAGCGCTGGCCGTCCTGGGTGAGCGTCAGCGTGTGGTAGCCCTCCGGCAGTTTTGCCGGAAGGTTGAGGTTTTTGCCGCCCGTGGCGTGGCCCTTGTGCTGATGTCCCTCTTCGGTGGTCAGCAGCCAGCTAAAGTCGCCGCTGCCTTCGATCGTCAGCGGCATCTTTTTCCCGGCGGTGTAGACCATCACGTTCGGGACGGGGGTGACCGCCGCTTTCGCGACGGGTTTGGCTTTATGCATGGCATCCAGCAAACGCCTCTTGGTTTCAGCACCAATAGACTGCGGTTTACCATGAGCATTGATGTAGCTGGGGCTGATGCCCGCCGCCAGGGCGGCATTATCGAGACGTTTACTTTCCATCGCGCTTCCTTAGCGTTTTGCCTGCCAGATGCGGGCCTGGTAGTCGCGGATTGAACGGTCAGAGCTGAACATGCCACAGCGCGCGGTGTTCAGAATGCACGCCCGGGTCCAGGCTTCCTGGTCGCGGTACAGAACATCGACCTGTTTCTGCGCCTCAACGTAGCCGGCAAAGTCCGCCATCAGCAGGTACGGGTCGCCGCCCTCTTTGCCGATGCTGTGCAACATCTGGTCGAACGCATGCTTGTCGCCATCGCTGTATTTGCCGCTCTCCAGCTCTTTCAGTACCGCATCCAGCAGTTTGTCTTTTTTACGCCATTTCACCGGGTCGTAACCTTTGGCTTTAATGGCTTTCACCTCTTCCACAGTATGGCCGAAGATAAAGATGTTCTCGTCGCCCACCTGCTCGGCAATCTCAACGTTCGCCCCGTCCAGAGTACCCACCGTCAGCGCGCCGTTCAGGGCCAGCTTCATGTTGCCGGTGCCGGAGGCCTCTTTACCGGCGGTAGAAATCTGCTCAGAAACGTCCGCCGCCGGGATTAACAGCTCGGCCGCCGAGACGCAGTAATCCGGCAGGAAGACCACCTTCAGCTTGTCGCCCACTTTCGGATCGTTGTTCACCGCGTCGGCCACTTTATTGATAGCGAAGATGATGTTTTTTGCCAGGTAGTAGCCCGGCGCCGCTTTCGCGCCAAACAGGAACACGCGCGGCACGCGATCGGCCTGCGGGTTCTCGCGGATCTCTTTGTACAGCGCCAGAATGTGCAGCAGGTTCAGGTGCTGACGCTTGTACTCGTGCAGACGTTTAATCTGAATATCAAACAGCGCGTTCGGGTTGATCTCAATCCCGGTACGGGCTTTGACGTACGCCGCCAGGCGCACTTTGTTGTCCTGCTTGATGGTGCGGTAAGACTCGCGGAATGCCGCATCGTCGGCATATTTCTCTAGGTTGATCAGCTGATCGAGATCGTTGGCCCACTCTTTATCCAGCGAAGAATCCAGCAGCGCGGAGAGTGCCGGGTTGCACTGCTTGATCCAGCGACGCGGGGTGATGCCGTTGGTCACGTTGTGGAACTTGTTCGGCCACAGCTGGTGATATTCCGGGAACAGATCTTTCACCACCAGGTCGGAGTGCAGCGCAGCCACGCCGTTTACCGCAAAACCGCTTACCACGCAGAGGTTAGCCATGCGCACCTGTTTGTCGAACACCACTGCCAGCTTCGCCCATACCGCTTTATCGCCCGGCCAGGTTTTCTCGACCTGCTTTTTGAAGCGGTTGTTGATCTCGGTGATGATCTGCATATGACGAGGCAGCAGAGTTTTAATCAGCTTTTCGTCCCAGCACTCCAGCGCCTCTGGCATCAGGGTGTGGTTGGTGTAGGCGAAGGTCTTACTGGTGATCGCCCATGCGTCATCCCAGCTCAGCTGATGCTCGTCGATCAGCACGCGCAGCAGTTCCGGAATGGCAATGGTTGGGTGGGTGTCGTTCAGCTGGATCACTTCGTAATCCGCCAGCTCCGCCAGCTTGCGGCCCGCCAGGTGGTGGCGACGCAGAATGTCGGCCACGGAGCAGGCGCACTGGAAGTACTGCTGCATCAGGCGCAGCTTTTTGCCCGCCAGATGGTTGTCGTTCGGGTAAAGAACCTTGGTCAGCTTGTCGGCGTCGATCCCCTGCTGCTCAGCACGCAGGAAATCACCGTCGTTGAATTTGGTCAGGTTGAACGGATGGGCATGGGTCGCCTGCCACAGACGTAGCGGCTGCGCCACGCCGTTACGGTAGCCCAGCACCGGCAGATCCCAGGCCTGGCCGGTGATGGTGAAGCCTGGCTCCCACTGACCCGCTTTGGTCACTTTACCGCCAATGCCCACCTGCACATCCAGCGCTTCGTTGTGGCGGAACCACGGGTAGCTGCCACGATGCCAGTCATCCGGGGCTTCCATCTGCTGGCCGTCGGCAAAGGACTGACGGAACAGGCCGTACTGATAGTTCAGACCATAGCCGATCGCCGACTGGCCTACCGTCGCCATGGAGTCCAGGAAGCAGGCCGCCAGACGCCCCAGGCCGCCGTTGCCGAGCGCCGGGTCGATCTCCTCTTCCAGCAGGTCGGTCAGGTTAACGTTGTGCGCGTTCAGCACATCGCTCACCTCCTGATACCAGCCCAGGTTCAGCAGATTGTTGCCGGTCAGACGGCCAATCAGGAATTCCATTGAGATGTAGTTAACGTGGCGCTGATCTTTCGCCGGTTCTACTGCGGGTTGGGCGCTCAGTAACTCGGCGAGCGCTCCACTGACGGCCTGCCACCACTGGCGGGAGGTCATCTCTTCAGCGGCATGTAAACCAAAACGCTGCCACTGACGCGTCAGGGCAGCCTGGAATTGAGCTTTGTTGAAAGTAGGCTGTGACATAGGGAATCTGCATCCTGTAGAGAGAAAATAAAACGTTGGCGCTAGTGTGCCTGGCTACTTATGGCTCTTCCTCCTCCTGCCAGGGATTAGGCGGGGAGGAGTAGCAGGGATGAGCGATAAAGTGTGATCGCGGCCACTTTCCGCAGCCAAAGTGTGGGGCATTGCAGACGAGATTACCGGGAAGAGTGTCAAAAAATGAAACAGGTTTTCAGAAGGAATATATGAGCGCAGTAATAATTACTTACCTGAAATAATAACTGTAGGATTTTACTGCATCGCAGAGGGTTATTTTACCAGGGTAACCATCCCAGGACTTTATTAACTTTTCACAGCCTTTACGATTCTATATTCCTTTTTATGCTTAACGTTCCGCATACGCGCCAAACCAGTATCCATGCGCTTTCGAGGCCCATCGGAAAAGTTCCCGCACCCCAGCATATATTTTTGTGACCGAGTGCAAATTAAGGGATATAAAACCCGGACATAACTTGCAATAAAGAGGTTTCTGACCGACCTTATATGCATTAATTACGAAGCGCAAAAAAAATCAAAAATCTCGATTTCCACACAGTGAAGTGAAAACTATGTTGATTCCGTCAAAATTAAGTCGCCCGGTTCGTCTTGACCATACTGTGGTCCGCGAACGCTTGCTGGCGAAACTTTCCGGCGCGAACAATTTTCGACTGGCGCTGGTAACGAGCCCTGCCGGGTACGGCAAAACCACGCTCATTTCGCAGTGGGCATCCGGCAAGACCGATCTTGGCTGGTACTCCCTTGATGAGGGCGATAACCAGCAGGAGCGTTTCGCCAGTTATCTTATCGCCGCCATTCAGCAGGCGACCAACGGACACTGCGTAACCAGCGAAAGCATGGTGCAAAAGCGGCAGTACGCCAGCCTCTCTTCACTGTTTTCCCAACTCTTTATCGAGCTGGCCGAATGGCATCGCCCGCTCTATCTGGTCATTGACGATTATCATCTGATCACCAACCCGGTGATCCATGAGTCGATGCGCTTCTTCCTGCGTCATCAGCCGGAAAACCTGACCCTGGTGGTGCTGTCGCGCAACCTGCCGCAGCTGGGCATTGCCAACCTGCGCGTGCGCGATCAGCTGCTGGAAATCGGCAGCCAGCAGCTCTCCTTTACCCATCAGGAGGCGAAGCAGTTCTTTGACTGCCGCCTGAAATCCCCTATCGAGGTGGCGGAAAGCAGCCGCCTGTGCGACGACGTGGCAGGCTGGGCGACCGCCCTGCAGTTGATTGCCCTGTCGGCGCGGCATAACAACAGCCCGACGCAGCAGTCCGCCCGTCGTCTGTCGGGGATCAATGCCAGCCACCTCTCCGATTACCTGGTGGATGAGGTGCTCAACAGCGTCGATCAATCCACCCGTCAGTTCCTGCTGAAAAGCTCCCTGCTGCGCTCAATGAACGATGCGCTGATTGTGCGCGTCACCGGCGAAGACAACGGCCAGATGCGCCTGGAAGAGATTGAGCGTCAGGGGTTGTTCCTGCAGCGCATGGACGACTCCGGGGAGTGGTTCAGCTACCACCCGCTGTTTGGCAGCTTCCTGCGCCAGCGCTGTCAGTGGGAGCTGGCAACCGAATTACCGGAAATCCACCGCGCCGCGGCAGAAAGCTGGATGGCGCAGGGCTTCCCGAGCGAGGCGATTCATCACGCGCTGGCAGCGGGCGATGCCCATATGCTGCGCGATATCCTGCTCAACCACGCCTGGAGCCTGTTTAATCACAGCGAGCTGGCCCTGCTGGAAGAGTCGCTGCGCGCCCTGCCGTGGGAGAGCCTGCTGGAAAATCCACGCCTGGTGCTGCTCCAGGCCTGGCTGATGCAGAGTCAGCATCGCTACAGCGAAGTGAACACCCTGCTGGCCCGCGCCGAGCAGGAGATGAAGGGCGAGATGGATGCCGCCCTGCACGGCGAGTTTAACGCCCTGCGCGCGCAGGTGGCGATCAATGACGGCGACCAGGAAGAGGCCCAGCGCCTGTCGATGGTCGCGCTGGAAGAGCTGCCCCTGGCGAACTTCTACAGCCGTATCGTTGCCACCTCGGTGCATGGGGAAGTGCTGCACTGTAAAGGCGATCTCACCCGTTCCCTGTCGCTGATGCAGCAGACCGAACAGATGGCGCGCCGTCACGATGTCTGGCACTACGCGCTGTGGAGCCTGATCCAGCAGAGCGAAATTTTGTTTGCCCAGGGCTTCCTGCAGGCCGCCTGGGAGACGCAGGAAAAAGCGTTCAATCTGATCCGCGATCAGCATCTGGAACAGCTGCCAATGCACGAGTTCCTGCTGCGCATTCGCGCCCAGCTTCTGTGGGCGTGGGCACGTCTGGACGAAGCCGAAAGCACCGCCCGTCTTGGGGTCAATGTGCTCTCCACCTATCAGCCGCAGCAGCAGTTGCAGTGTCTGGGCCTGCTGGTGCAGTGCTCGCTGGCGCGCGGCGATTTGGATAACGCCCGTAACCATCTCAACCGCCTGGAAAACCTGCTCGGCAACGGTCAGTACCACAGCGACTGGGTATCGAACGCCGATAAGGTGCGGGTGATCTACTGGCAGATGACCGGCGACAAGAAATCGGCGGCCAACTGGCTGCGCCAGACGCCGAAGCCGGCGTTCGCCAATAACCACTTCCTGCAGAGCCAGTGGCGCAACATTGCCCGGGCGCAGATCCTGTTAGGCGAATTTGAACCGGCCGAGATGGTGCTGGAAGAGCTGAACGAAAATGCCCGCAGCCTGCGTCTGATGAGCGATCTCAACCGCAACCTGCTGCTGCAAAACCAGCTTTACTGGCAGTCAGGCCGTAAGAATGACGCCCAGCGCGTGCTGCTGGAAGCGTTGCAGCTGGCGAACCGCACCGGCTTTATCAGCCACTTTGTGATTGAAGGCGAGACTATGGCGCAGCAGCTGCGCCAGTTGATTCAGCTCAACACGCTGCCGGAGCTGGATCAGCACCGTGCCCAGCGCATTCTGCGTGAGATTAACCAGCATCATCGCCACAAGTTTGCCCACTTCGACGAGACCTTTGTGGAGCGTCTGCTGAATCACCCGGAAGTGCCGGAGCTGATCCGCACCAGTCCGCTGACCCAGCGCGAGTGGCAGGTTCTGGGGCTGATTTACTCAGGCTACAGCAACGAGCAGATTGCCGGTGAGCTGGCGGTGGCGGCCACCACCATTAAAACGCATATCCGTAACCTGTATCAGAAGCTGGGCGTCGCCCACCGTCAGGATGCGGTGCAGCATGCGCAGCAGCTGTTGAAGATGATGGGGTACGGCGTGTAGGGCATTGCCCGGCGGCGCTGCGCTTGCGCGGGCCTACGGTTTTGTTGCCATTTATTGCCCGGCGGCGCTACGCTTGCCGGGCCTACGGTTTTGTAGGCCGGGTAAGGCGAAGCCGCCACCCGGCACAAACTCAGCACAGTTCTAACTGCAACTTATGATCGCGAATCACTTTTAACACCCCTTCCGGCGGCATCACATCCGTATAGACCGCATTCACCATACTTATGCTGCCCATATTCACCATCGCGTTACGGCCAAACTTGGAGTGATCCACCACCAGCATGACATGGCGCGAGTTCTCAATAATCGCCCGCTTGGTGCGCACTTCGTGGTAGTCAAACTCCAGCAGCGAGCCGTCGGTATCAATGCCGCTGATGCCGAGAATGCCAAAGTCGAGGCGGAACTGGGAGATAAAGTCGAGGGTCGCCTCGCCAATAATGCCGCCGTCACGGCTGCGCAGCTCGCCGCCCGCCAGAATGATGCGAAAGTCCTCTTTCTGCATCAGGGTGGTGGCGACGTTGAGGTTGTTGGTCACGATACGCAAATTTTCATGGCCGAGCAGGGCATGCGCCACCGCCTCCGGCGTGGTGCCGATGTCGATAAACAGCGTCGCCCCGTTGGGGATCTGACTGGCGACCTTACGGGCGATACGCTCCTTTTCCGAGGTCTGCGTCGCTTTGCGGTCGTGCCAGGGGGTGTTGACCGAACTGGAGGGCAGCGCCGCGCCGCCGTGGTGGCGCAGGATACGGTTCTGATCGGCCAGGTCGTTGAGGTCGCGGCGGATGGTCTGCGGGCTGACGGCAAACTGCTCCACCAGCTCTTCGGTACTGACGTATCCCTGCTTTTTCACCAGGTCAATAATGGCATCATGACGTTGTGTTTGTTTCATCGGAGTTCCCTGCCAGATTTATGTTCGTTTTCGCGCATTGAGCGTATCGGCAAACGCCATCGCCAGCCCGACCGCCAGCCCGGCGACGTGAGCACCGTTGGCAATCGCCATACCAAACAGATCAAACCATCCGGCAATAATCCAGATTAACGCGAAAGTCATCAACCCGCGCTGCAGGTAGATACCGCTCTCTGGATCGCGCTCGCCACGCAGCCAGACATAGCCCATCAGCGCGTAGACCACGCCGGAAAGGCCGCCAAACCACGGGCCGCCGAACTTATGCTGGATAAAGCCGCTGAGCAGCGCGCTGATAAGGGTGAGCACGATGAGCTTGCCGCTGCCGAGCCGTTTCTCCACCGCCCCGCCGAGATACCACCACCACAGCAGGTTAAAGAGAATATGCAGGAACGAGAAGTGCATCAGCGCGTGGGTGAAGTAGCGCCAGAATTCGAACTCTAACGAGGCGTCATAGGGCCAGGCCAGCAGCAGCATGATCTGCTGATCGCCCACCACGCTCATCATAATGAAGACCAGAATGCAGGCCGCCATTAACCCCAGGGTAAACGGCCCCGCGCGTTCGCGCAGGGTCGCAAGGAAAGGAAAGCGCTGATAACGCAGGCCGCTACCGGTATGGCCGGACTGCCAGCTCGCCGCCAGATAGCGCGCATCGCCGGGATTTTCCAGAAAACGCGCCAGCTCCGCCTCAACCCGGACGGCCTGGCTCTCATCCGCCAGCCAGACGTCGGTTTGCGTATGTTGTTGAATGGTAAGAATGACACCCTGCGTCGCCATGTAGTCGACAAACGCCTGGGCGACGCGCGGGTTGTTAAAAGAGGTGATCAGTAGCATCGGCGGCAGTCGCTTATTCCACACAAAAGGGGACAGTATATACCCTAAATGCCCGCGTGCTCGACTTCTGCCGGGAAATGACGGTGCCAGGCATCGAAGCCGCCGTCCACGCTGTAAACCGAGTCATAGCCCTGTTGCAGCAGATATTGCGCCGCTCCCTTACTGCTGTTGCCGTGATAGCACATCACCATCACCGGGGTGTCGAAATCGTTGTCACGCATAAACTCGGCGAGCGAGGCATTGGTCAGATGGAATGCGCCCGGGGTGTGGCCCATCGCAAAACTCTGCGGATCGCGAATATCCACCAGCACTGCGGTGCCCTGGTGCATCTTCTGATGGGCTTCTTCTACGTTAATACATTCAAATTGTTCCATGGTGCTCTCTGTTGTCTGTTCACGTGCCGTGCGGCCTGGGACCGCACTATTTTAACGGTTAGTGTACGTCGTGGCGGCGGGTAAACGCCATTATGTTAGCTCTATCACTCAAAAATGTTTTTTTGATGTTACTAAAATCCATTTCCTTTGCTAATATGAGCGATATCGAACATTTTTGAGCTTTAACGAAAGTGCGTGAGGATGCAATGGAAACTAAAGATCTGATTGTAATAGGTGGCGGTATCAACGGTGCAGGTATTGCGGCTGATGCGGCCGGGCGCGGGTTATCTGTCCTGATGCTGGAAGCGCAGGATCTCGCCTGTGCCACCTCCTCCGCCAGCTCCAAACTGATCCACGGTGGCCTGCGTTACCTGGAACACTATGAGTTCCGCCTGGTGAGTGAAGCGCTGGCGGAACGTGAAGTGCTGCTGAAAATGGCGCCCCATATCGCCACGCCGATGCGTTTTCGTCTGCCGCACCGCCCGCATCTGCGCCCGGCATGGATGATCCGCATTGGTCTGTTTATGTACGACCACCTGGGTAAACGCACCAGCCTGCCCGCCTCTGCCGGTGTGCGTTTTGGCGCAGACTCGGTGCTGAAGCCTGAAATCGTGCGCGGATTCGAATATTCCGACTGCTGGGTGGACGATGCCCGTCTGGTGCTGGCCAACGCGCAAATGGTTGAACGCAAAGGCGGTGAGGTGAAAACCCGCACCCGCGCGGTCTCGGCGCGCCGGGAAAAGGGGCTGTGGATTGTCGAAGCGGAAGATATCGATACCGGCGAGCGTTTCAGCTGGCAGGCACGCGGGCTGGTGAACGCAACCGGCCCATGGGTGAAGCAGTTCTTTGACCAGGGGATGCAGCTGCCGTCGCCGTATGGCATCCGCCTGATCAAAGGCAGCCACATTGTGGTGCCGCGGGTGCATACCCAGAAGCAGGCCTATATTCTGCAAAACGAAGACAAGCGCATCGTGTTTGTGATCCCGTGGATGGATGAGTTCTCCATCATCGGCACCACCGACGTGGAGTACAAAGGCGATCCGAAAAACGTCGAGATCGACGAGAGCGAAGTCAGCTATCTGCTGAAGGTCTATAACGCGCACTTTAAGAAATCGCTGACGCGTGACGACGTGGTCTGGAGCTACTCCGGGGTGCGTCCGCTGTGCGACGACGAATCCGATTCACCGCAGGCCATCACCCGCGACTACACGCTTGATATTCACGACGATCACGGCAAAGCGCCGCTGCTGTCGGTGTTTGGCGGCAAGCTCACCACCTACCGTAAGCTGGCGGAACATGCGATGGAAAAACTGGCGCCCTACTACCAGGGTATTGGCCCGGCATGGACCAAAGGCGCGGTGCTGCCTGGCGGTGATATCGGCGGCAACCGCGATGACTACGCGGCAAAACTGCGCCGTCGCTATCCGTTTATCAGCGAATCCATGGCCCGCCACTTTGCCCGCACCTACGGCAGCAACAGCGAGCTGATCCTGAGCGGGGCGAAGGATCTGACCGATCTGGGCGAACATTTTGGCCACGAGTTCTACGAGGCGGAGTTACGTTATTTAGCCGACCACGAGTGGGTACGCCGCGCAGACGATGCGCTCTGGCGTCGCACTAAAGAGGGGATGTGGCTCAATGCGGAGCAACAGTCGCGCGTGGCGCTGTGGCTTGCGCAGCGTATGGGAAAGCGTGAGCTGTCGTTAGCATCATAAAAAATGCCCGGTGGCACTAACGCTTACCGGGCCTACAGGTTTCGTGCGGGCTTCGTGCCCGGTGGCGCTGGCGCTTACCGGGCCTACAAAAGACAAAAGTACGTAGGCCGGGTAAGGCGCAGCCGCCACCCGGCATTTTTTACAACCGCACCGGTTTGATATGCCAGATGTTCTCGGCATACTCCTGGATGGTGCGATCCGACGAGAAGTAGCCCATATTGGCGATGTTGTGCATCGCTTTGGTGGCCCACTCTTCCGGCTTGCGGTACAGTTCGTCGACCCGGTCCTGACAATCCACATAGCTGCGGTAGTCCGCCAGCACCTGGTAGTGGTCACCGAAGTTAATCAGCGAATCCACCAGGTCGCGGTAGCGGCCAGGCTCGTCCGGGTTAAATACCCCGGTGCCGATCTGGGTCAGCACCTGACGCAACTCTTCATCCTGCTCGTAATAATCACGCGGCGAGTAGCCCTTAGCACGCAGCGCCTCCACCTCTTCCGTGGTGTTACCGAAGATAAAGATGTTCTCTTCACCCACGTGCTCCAGCATCTCAACATTGGCGCCATCCAGCGTGCCGATGGTCAGCGCGCCGTTGAGGGCAAACTTCATGTTACTGGTGCCAGAGGCTTCGGTGCCTGCGGTCGAGATCTGCTCCGAGAGATCGGCGGCCGGAATGATCAGCTGGGCCAGACTCACGCTGTAGTTCGGGATAAAGACGACCTTCAGCTTGTCGCCAATCTGCGGATCGTTATTGATCACCTTCGCCACGTCGTTGATCAGATGAATAATGTGCTTCGCCATGTAATATGCCGAGGCGGCTTTACCGGCGAAGATGTTCACGCGTGGCACCCAGTCCGCATCCGGGTCGGCCTTGATGCGGTTGTAGCGGGTTATCACGTGCAGCACGTTCATCAGCTGACGCTTGTACTCGTGGATACGTTTGATCTGCACGTCGAACAGCGCTTTCGGGTTAGCCACCACGTTAAGATGCAGCGCCATCCACACCGCCAGCCGCTTTTTATTCAGCAGCTTGGCATCACGCACCGCTTTATTCACCGTCGGGAAGTCAGCATGCTGCTCGAGCTCGCTCAGCTGGCTTAAATCGGTCCGCCAGGTGCGGCCAATGTTCTCGTCGAGCACATCAGAGAGCGGCTGGTTCGCCAGCGCCAGCCAGCGGCGCGGCGTCACCCCGTTGGTGACGTTGCAGAAACGCATCGGGAAGATTTTCGCAAAGTCTGCGAACAGCGACTGCACCATCAGGTTCGAGTGCAGCTCAGACACGCCGTTGACCTTGTGGCTGATCACCACCGCCAGCCACGCCATGCGCACCCGGCGGCCATTGGATTCATCAATGATCGAGGTGCGGCTCAGCAGGCCGGTGTCGTGCGGATACTGCTCCTGCAACGTTTTCAGGAAGAAGTCGTTAATCTCGAAGATAATCTGCAGGTGGCGCGGCAGGATTTTGCCGAGCATGTCCACCGGCCAGGTTTCCAGCGCTTCGCTCATCAACGTATGGTTGGTGTAGGAGAAGACCTGGCAGGTCACCTCAAACGCCTCGTCCCAGCTGAACTTGTGCTCGTCAATCAGCAGGCGCATCAGCTCAGGGATCGACAGCACCGGATGGGTGTCATTCAGGTGAATTGCGATTTTATCGGCCAGATTGGCGTAGGTTTTGTGCAGCTGGTAATGACGGCTCAGGATATCCTGAATGGTCGCGGAGACCAGGAAGTACTCCTGACGCAGGCGCAGCTCGCGCCCGGAGTAGGTGGAATCATCCGGATAGAGCACACGGGAGACGTTCTCGGAGTGGTTTTTGTCTTCCACCGCCGCGAAGTAGTCGCCCTGGTTGAATTTACCGAGGTTAATCGCGCTACTGGCCTGGGCATTCCACAGGCGCAGCGTATTGGTCGCATCGGTGTCGTAGCCGGGAATGATCTGATCGTAAGCCACGGCCAGGATCTCTTCGGTTTCGACCCAGCGGCTCTTCTTGCCTTCCTGCTGAATACGGCCACCGAAGCGGACTTTATAGCGAGTATTGTGGCGCTTGAACTCCCACGGGTTGCCGTACTCCAGCCAGTAGTCCGGAGACTCTTTCTGCCGGCCATCGACAATGTTCTGTTTGAACATGCCGTAATCGTAGCGGATACCGTAGCCACGCCCTGGCAGGGCGAGGGTCGCCAGCGAATCGAGGAAGCAGGCCGCCAGACGGCCCAGACCACCGTTGCCGAGGCCAGGGTCGTTCTCTTCGTCAATCAGCTCTTCTAAATCTAACCCCATCTCTTCCAGCGCAGTTTTGACGTCGTCATAGATACCCAGCGACAACAGCGCGTTGGAAAGGGTGCGGCCAATCAAAAACTCCATCGACAGATAGTAAACCTGGCGAGTCTCCTGTGAGAGCTGGGCGCGGTTGGAGCGCAGCCAGCGCTCAACCAGCCGGTCACGCACCGCAAACAGGGTGGCGTTGAGCCATTCGTGTTTGTTGGCGATGACCGGGTCTTTGCCAATGGTGAACATCAGCTTGTAAGCAATGGAGTGCTTTAACGCCTCAATGCTTACCGTGGGAGACGCATAGGAAAAGGGTGCATTCATATCTCTGATTCCAGCATTGTTACATCAAGCGTTGATAAAGATCGCGGTAGGACTGCGCCGCAACTTGCCAGCTAAAATCCATGGCCATCGCCTGGCGTTGAACAAAACGCCATAAAGAAGGACGTGACCACAACACGAAAGCACGACGAATCGCGCGTAACAGCGACCAGGCATTACTGTCTTCAAAGACAAATCCGGTGGCGATCCCATCCGCCAGATTCTCCAGCGAGGTGTCGGATACGGTATCCGCCAGCCCGCCAGTACGCCGCACCAGTGGCAGCGTGCCGTACTTCAGACCATACAGCTGGGTTAAGCCGCAGGGCTCAAAACGGCTCGGCACCAGAATAACGTCTGCGCCCGCCATGATGCGGTGCGAAAACGCTTCGTGATAGCCAATCTGCACACCCACCTGTCCCGGATGTTCGGCGGCGGCAGCGAGGAAGCCCTCCTGCAGTACCGGATCGCCCGCACCCAGCAGCGCCAGTTGTCCGCCCTGCTCCAGCAGGCCCGGCAGCGCCTCGAGCACCAGATCGAGTCCTTTCTGGCTGGTCAGACGGCTTACCACCGCAAACAGCGGCACCTTGTCGTTGACCTTCAGTCCCATGGCAACTTGCAGCTGACGTTTGTTCTCGGCCTTATCTTCCACGGAGTCGCGGTTATAGCGCGCCCCCAGCAGCAGATCGGTTTCCGGACTCCAGATTTTTTCATCCACGCCGTTGAGAATGCCCGACAGCCGGCCTTCGCGATGGCGCTGGCTGAGCAGCCCCTCCATCCCATAACCAAACTGCGCTTCGGTGATCTCCCGCGCGTAGGTTGGACTGACGGCGGTGATGTGATCGGCGTAGTAAAGCCCGGCCTTGAGGAAGGAGATCTGCCCCTTGAACTCCAGCCCGTGCATATTAAAGAATGACCATGGCAAATCGATGTCATCCATATGTTTGGCGAGATACATGCCCTGGTACGCCAGGTTATGCACGGTAAAGACCGACTTCGCCGGATGGCCACGTGCCGCCAGATAGGCCGGCGCTAACCCGGCGTGCCAGTCGTGGGCATGCACCACGTCCGGACGCCAGAACGGATCCAGCCCACAGGCCATCTCCGCCCCTACCCAGCCGAGCAGCGCGAAACGCAGCACGTTATCGGTATAGGCAAACAGGTTAGTGTCGTGGTACGGACTCCCTGGGCGGTCATAAAGATGCGGCGCGTCAATCAGGTAGATACCCACGCCGTTGTAATGGCCAAACAGTAATGTGATGCGCCCGGCAAAGGTCTCGCGGCGGCTGACGATCTGCGCGTCAGGCACGCCGCGACGAATATCTGGAAAAGCGGGTAACAGCACGCGGGTATCAACCCCACCTGCAATTTGCGCCGCCGGTAACGCCCCTATCACATCCGCCAACCCGCCAGTTTTGAGCAACGGGAACATTTCAGAACAAACGTGTAAAACCTGCATCATCGCTCCTGTTTGATCTGCAGTTTACGCAGCATTTCCCGCGTAACCAGCACGATACCTTCTTCTGAGCGGTAGAAACGGCGCGCGTCCTCTTCCGCATTTTCTCCAATTACCATGCCTTCCGGAATGACGCAGGCACGGTCGATAACGCAACGACGCAGGCGGCACGAGCGGCCCACCCAGACGTCGGGTAACAGCACTGATGAATCAATATTGCAGAAGGAGTTCACCCGCACGCGCGGGAACAATACCGACTGCACCACCACCGAGCCGGAGATAATGCACCCGCCGGAAACCAGCGAGTTCAGCGTCATGCCGTGGCTGCCCGAACGGTCCTGGACAAATTTCGCCGGCGGCAGAGACTCCATATGGGTGCGGATCGGCCAGTTATGGTCGTACATATCCAGTTCCGGCGTAACAGAGGCCAGATCGAGGTTAGCCTTCCAGTACGCTTCCAGGGTTCCTACATCGCGCCAGTACGGTTCTGAATTCGGATCGGACTGCACGCAGGAGAGCGGGAAAGGATGTGCATAGGCCATGCCAGATTTGGTGATTTTCGGGATGATGTCTTTGCCGAAGTCGTGGCTGGATTGTTCATCCTTGTCGTCCTCTTCCAGCAGCTGGTAAAGGTAATCTGCATCAAAGACATAAATACCCATGCTGGCAAGCGCTTTAGTGTCATCGCCCGGCATTGAAGGTGGGTTCGCCGGTTTTTCCACGAAATCGATCACCTTGTCGTTTTCATCCACCGCCATGACGCCAAACGCCGTCGCCTCGGCAACGGGCACCGGCAAACAGGCTACGGTGCAGCGCGCCCCTTTTTCGACATGGTCGATAAGCATGCGCGAGTAGTCCTGCTTGTAGATATGGTCCCCGGCGAGGATCACCACGTACTCGGCGTTATAACGGCGAATGATATCGAGGTTCTGCGTAACCGCATCAGCGGTGCCGCGGTACCAGTTTTCGCCATGGACGCGCTGCTGGGCAGGCAACAGGTCGACAAACTCGTTCATCTCCTCACTGAAGAACGACCAGCCGCGCTGAATGTGCTGCACCAGAGTGTGTGACTGATACTGGGTAATGACGCCAATACGGCGAATGCCTGAGTTGAGGCAATTGGACAGAGCAAAATCGATAATACGGAATTTACCGCCGAAGTGGACGGCGGGTTTGGCGCGCTTGATCGTTAAATCTTTTAATCGGGTACCGCGGCCGCCAGCAAGAATCAGGGCAACAGACTTCAATGGCAGCTGACGCGCCAACATTAGAGGGTCGTTCTTATCTAACCTAACCATGATCAACTCCTTTTATTATCATCTCTGGAATACACATACACCGTGCGCAGGCCCATGCCAGACAGTCATAACGACCGGATTATCCTCTCCGGCAAATGGGGGGATAGCCCGCCACTCCCCTTCAGGTAAAATAATTTCTGCGACCTCATCTGTGGCATTGAGGGTGATGAGCCAGCAATCCGAAAGCAGGATTTGCAGGCGCGGCACCCCGTTCTGCCACTCGTGCGCACCTAACGGTTGCGCCATTTTATTTAACCAGCGAACGTTGCCGTCGCCCTCTTCCCACCACCGATCCTCGGTGAGCGCCGGGATCTGCTTACGCAGATGGACCAACGCGGCAGTAAAGGCGACGAGTCCCTCGTTTGCCTGCTGCCAGTCAAGCCAGGTTAACGCGTTATCCTGGCAATAAGCATTGTTGTTGCCGTGCTGACTGTGGCCATGTTCATCGCCTGCCAGCAGCATCGGCGTACCCTGTGACAGTAAAAGCGTCGTCAGCAGCGCATGCACGCTGGCGCGGCGCCGTTCGATCACATCCAGATTGCCACTTAACCCTTCAATACCATGATTAAAACTGTGGTTATTGGAGGTGCCGTCACGGTTTTCTTCGCCGTTTGCTTCATTGTGTTTCTGATTGAAACAAACGCAGTCACGCAGGGTGAAACCGTCGTGCGCCGTCAACAGGTTGATCGACGCGGAAGGCAAACGCCCGTTGCGTTTAAATACATCGCTGGAAGCGGCGAAACGTCCGGCAAATGTTCCTAAAGAGAGATCGCGCGTCAGCCAGAAGCGGCGCGCCGCATCACGATAGTGATCGTTCCATTCCGCGAACGGCGGCGGGAAATTTCCCACCTGGTAGCCGCCCGGGCCGATATCCCAGGGCTCTGCAATCAGCTTCACACCTGAGAGCAGCGGGCAGTTTTTTATCGCCTCAAACAGCGGCGACTGCTGGCTGAATTCCGGCGTGCGTCCAATCACCGACGCAAGATCAAAACGAAAACCGTCGATATGGAAGGTTTCAACCCAGTACTTCAGGCAGGCATACGCATAGTCTGTCACTGCCGGATGGCTGAGATTGAGAGTGTTACCGCAACCGGTCCAGTTGTGATAATCACCATCCTCTCTTAACCAATAATAGCTAGGGTTATCAATTCCGCGCAGGGAGAACGTCGGCCCCTCAAGATCCAGCTCGGCGCTGTGGTTGAGGACGATATCCAGAATGACCTCGATACCCGCTTCGTGCAGCGCCTTCACCGCGTCACGAAACTCATCTCTTGCCCGGTCGGGATGCGAGGCATAGCGCGGCTCAAGGGCAAACATCGCCATCGGGTTATAGCCCCAGTAGTTACTGAGGCCGAGGCGTTGCAGGCGCGGCTCGCTGGCAAAATGGGCCACCGGTAATAATTCCAGGGTGGTGATACCGAGGTGCTTAAAATAAGCAATCATCACCGGGTGGCTGAGCGCTTTGTAGGTGCCGCGGATATCTTCCGGGATGTCAGGGTGCAGCCAGGTCAGCCCTTTGACGTGGGCTTCATAGATGACCGTTTTGCCCCACGGTATATTGGGCGGGGCGTCCTCTTCCCAGTCGTAATGATCGCTGACTACGACGCTTTTTGGCGCCACAGCCGCGCTGTCACGGTGATCCGGAGTATCTGTGCCGCTGTGCAGCAGGGGATCATCATTCAGCGTGCCTTCAACCTGATACGCGCACGGGTCAAGCAGCAGTTTTGCCGGGTTAAAGCGCAGCCCCTTTGCGGGATCCCACGGGCCATATACCCGAAAGCCATAGCGCATGCCGGGGCGGGCATGTTCCAGATAGCCATGCCAGATATCGCCGCTGCGCGCCACCATATCGTACCGATGTTCAATGCCTTTGCCGTCAAACACGCAGAGTTCAACCCGATCCGCGTGGGCGGAAAAGAGAGTGAAATTCACCCCTTTTCCGTCATAGCATGCGCCGAGCGGAGCGGGTTTACCTGCGGCGAGTTGCGTCATTCCCCCTCCCGGACCAGCCAGATAGTGGCTAACGGCGGCAACGTAATGCTCAGGGATTGTGGGCGGCCATGGCTCTCCTGTTCATCGCTCTGTACCAGCCCCCCGTTACCCGCGTTGCTGCCGTGATAGTGCATGGAGTCGGTATTCAGCACTTCACGCCATTTGCCTGGCTGATTGATGCCGAAACGGTAGTGATGGCGCGTCACCGGGGTGAAGTTACTGGCGACGATAATTTCGTTACCCGCCTTGTCGCGACGGACAAAGATCAGTACCGAGCGCTCGTGGTCATCCACCACCAGCCACTCAAAGCCGTAATCATCAAAGTCGAGCTCGTGCAGGGCTTTGTGGTGACGGTAGGTATGGTTGAGATCGCGAACCAGGCGCTGAACGCCGTGGTGCCAGTTGTCGCCCCCTTCCAGCAGATGCCAGTCAAGACTGGTGTCGTGGTTCCACTCGCGTCCCTGGGCGAACTCGTTACCCATAAACAGCAGCTTTTTGCCCGGGAAGGCGAACATCCATCCGTAGTAAGCGCGCAGGTTGGCAAATTTCTGCCACGCGTCTCCTGGCATGCGGTCGAGAATCGATTTTTTGCCGTGCACCACTTCATCGTGGGAGAGCGGCAGGACAAAGTTCTCGGTGCTGTTATAGAGCATGCCGAAGGTCAGTTTGTCGTGATGATACTGACGATGCACCGGATCCAGCTTCATGTAATCCAGGGTGTCGTGCATCCAGCCCAGGTTCCACTTGTACCAGAAGCCCAGCCCGCCCATTGACGGCGGGCGGGAGACGCCCGGGAAGTCGGTGGACTCTTCAGCCATCGTGACCGCCCCAGGCGCTTGTTCGCCAAGAATGCGGTTGGTGCTGCGCAGAAACTCAATCGCTTCCAGGTTTTCACGTCCGCCGAACTCGTTCGGGATCCACTCACCCTCTTTGCGGCTGTAGTCGCGGTAGATCATTGAGGCGACGGCGTCCACGCGCAGGGCATCAATGCCGAAACGCTCGATCCAGTAGAGGGCGTTGCCCACCAGGTAGTTGGTCACTTCCCGACGGCCATAGTTATAGATCAGGGTATTCCAGTCCTGGTGATAGCCTTCCCGCGGGTCGCTGTGTTCATACAGGCTGGTGCCGTCAAATTGCGCGAGGCCAAAGTCATCGGACGGGAAGTGGCCCGGCACCCAGTCGAGGATCACGTTCAGTCCGGCGGCGTGCGCGGCGTTGATAAAATAGCGGAAGTCGTCGCGGGTGCCGAAACGGCGGGTCGGGGCATACATTCCGGTAGGCTGGTAGCCCCAGCTGCCGTCAAACGGATGCTCGTTAATGGGCAGCAGCTCCAGATGGGTAAAGCCCATCCACTTCACATAGGGGATCAGCTGGTCGGCCAGCTCCCGGTAGCTGAGCCAGAAGTTGTTGTCGGTATGACGACGCCAGGAGCCAAGATGGACTTCATAAATAGAGATCGGCATATCGAACTGGTTCGCCCGAATACGCTCTTCGCTCTGGGCGACTTTATCCGGCAGGCCGCAAATGAGTGACGCCGTTTCCGGGCGCATCTGCGCTTCGAAGGCATAGGGGTCGGCTTTGATACGCAGATTACCCTGCGCATCGATCATCTCATATTTGTAGAGCTGGCCGTTCAGTGCGCCAGGGATAAACAGCTCCCAGATGCCGGTTTCACGCCGCAGACGCATCGGATGGCGACGGCCATCCCAGTAGTTGAACTGCCCCACCACGGAGACACGCTGGGCATTTGGCGCCCAGACGGTAAAACGGGTGCCGGTGACGCCATCCATAGTGTCGGCATGAGCGCCAAGCGTCTCATAAGGACGCAGGTGCGTACCTTCAGACAGTAGCCAGGCATCCATCTCCTGCAACAGCGGACCAAAGCGATAGGGATCGTCGATCAGATTCTGTTGTCCATGCCAGATCACAGCGAGCTGGTAGCGGAAGAAGTTTTTACGGCGGGCCATCACGCCAGCGAAAAAGCCGCGTGAATCGAGACATTCGAGTTTCCCGACCTTGCGGCCGGTTTTAGGTTCAATCACCCACACTTCCGTTGCGTCAGGTAACAGTGCACGGACTTCCAGGCCGGCATCAGTGCGGTGCATGCCAAGTACAGAAAACGGATCCGCAAAGTGACCCGTAATAAGCGCATTAATCACGTCTCTATCAATACGAACGGACATGGTATTCATCCTGTTTTTTTAGTTGCCGCCCCTTTCGCGCGCCGGGTACGACCTTGATGTGACCTGAACGGAACCGCACATTGTGCATCCTCTCTGTTCCGTTCAACCTCCAGGCGGAATATGTGACATCCCGCATAAAGCATAGCCAACGCTTTATATGACTCCTGAAAAATTATGGACCATTTGGCGTTTACTCCATGTAGTACGCAAAAAAAGGGGTGATAAATCACCCCTTAGTATTAAGTATTTATTACGCCAGCTGGCGCAGCATTCTGCGCAGCGGTTCGGCGGCACCCCACAACAGCTGGTCGCCGACGGTAAAGGCGGAAAGGTATTCCGGACCCATATTTAGTTTACGCAGACGGCCTACCGGGGTAGATAATGTGCCGGTGACCGCAGCTGGGGTCAGTTCGCGCATGGTGATGTCGCGGTCGTTTGGCACCACTTTCGCCCACGCATTGTGTGAAGCGAGCAGTTCTTCCACGGTCGGAATAGACACATCTTTTTTCAGTTTAATGGTGAATGCCTGGCTGTGGCAGCGCAGCGCGCCGATGCGCACGCACAGGCCATCAACCGGGATCACGGAAGCGGTGCGCAGGATTTTGTTGGTCTCTGCCTGGCCTTTCCACTCTTCGCGGGTCTGGCCGTTATCCAGCTGTTTATCGATCCACGGGATCAGGCCACCGGCCAGCGGTACGCCGAAGTTATCCACCGGCAGTTCACCGCTGCGGGTCAGCTGAGTCACTTTGCGTTCGATATCGAGAATAGCGGACGCCGGGTTTGCCAGTTCATCAGCAACACTGTGGTGCAGTTGGCCCATCTGGGTCAGCAGTTCGCGCATATGGCGCGCGCCGCCGCCGGAGGCCGCCTGGTAGGTTGCCACAGAGACCCACTCCACCAGATCCTGAGCAAACAGGCCGCCCAGCGACATCAGCATCAGGCTAACGGTACAGTTGCCGCCCACGAAGGTCTTCACGCCCTTGTTCAGGCCGTCGGTGATGACATCCTGGTTAACCGGGTCAAGAATAATGATGGCGTCGTCTTTCATGCGCAGCGAAGAGGCCGCGTCAATCCAGTAGCCCTGCCAGCCGCTTTCACGAAGCTTTGGATAAATTTCGTTGGTATAATCGCCGCCCTGGCAGGTGACAATAATATCCAGCGCCTTCAACGCTTCCAGATCGTAAGCATCCTGCAACGTGCCTGTGGTACCCCCAAAGGACGGTGCAGCCTGGCCGAGCTGGGAAGTGGAGAAGAAGACCGGACGGATAGCGTCGAAATCGCGCTCTTCAACCATGCGTTGCATGAGTACAGAGCCGACCATACCGCGCCAGCCGATAAAACCAACGTTTTTCATAGCATTTTTTTCCTGCAGAGGGTGTGTGCTGTTTGTGCAAGCCAGTATTGAACTGGGATATGCTTCACATTACAAAATGCTGCCAAAGTCGCAAGCGAAATTAATCGATGATTGCCCGCCGATCAGAAAAAGAGCTAATCATCGGGGAAACCATACAAGTATCAGGGATAATGTACGATGAGTGAAATCATTTCCGCAGCTGTTTTATTGATCCTAATTATGGATCCACTCGGAAACCTGCCTATTTTCATGTCGGTGTTGAAGCACACCGAGCCGAAGCGTCGTCGGGCCATCATGATCCGCGAGCTGCTCATCGCTCTGCTGGTGATGTTTATTTTCCTGTTTGCCGGCGAGAAAATCCTCGCGTTCCTGAACTTACGCGCTGAAACGGTCTCCATTTCCGGCGGGATTATTCTGTTCCTGATTGCCATCAAAATGATTTTCCCGAGCACCGAAGGCAACAGCAGCGGCCTGCCGGCGGGTGAAGAGCCGTTTATTGTGCCGCTGGCGATCCCGCTGGTCGCTGGGCCGACCATTCTGGCGACGCTGATGCTGCTGTCGCATCAGTATCCGAACCAGATGAGCCACCTGGTGATTGCCCTGCTGATTGCCTGGGGCGGGACGTTCATCATTCTGCTGCAGTCGTCGCTGTTTTTGCGCCTGCTGGGGGAGAAAGGGGTAAATGCGCTGGAGCGGCTGATGGGGCTGATTCTGGTGATGATGGCGACACAGATGTTCCTGGATGGGATTCGGGCGTGGATGAAGGGGTGAGGGTCTATGGGGTGATGGGGTGAGAATATGCGGCGGGGGTGGTAGTTCCGTTCACTTTACTGCCAGTGCTTCTCTGTTACACCCGCGCCGGTGAACGTGCCAGGGTGGCTCAGTAGCCACCACCCTGGCAACCCGGGCTACCGGCAAGAAAATCGCCGCTTCGCGGATTGTTCGCCCCATCCCTGGGGCTCACCCCTTCGGGGCCAGCGCAAGCGCTGTCCAAAATTGCTCCCGGCAATTTTGTCTTCGTCTTTTT
>NZ_JBBCPK010000023.1:0-51561 GCF_037150775.1 Leclercia sp. M50 | reverse complement strand
ATTACGCTGATTTACCGTGCTTTTTCAGACAAATGATAAGCAAAGCTTACGGTTTCAGTCATTTACCCTTAGCGGATTCGCTTATATACTCGTGGGTCTGCTATCAGCAAACAGACGGATTTCATGTACCAACCTGTCGCACTATTCATAGGCTTACGTTATATGCGTGGGCGCGCCGCGGACCGCTTCGGTCGCTTCGTCTCCTGGCTTTCAACCATTGGCATTACGCTTGGCGTGATGGCGCTGGTGACGGTTCTCTCCGTCATGAACGGCTTTGAGCGCGAGCTGCAAAATAACATTCTGGGGCTGATGCCGCAGGCGATCCTCTCATCCAGCAGCGGGTCGGTGAATCCGCAGCAGCTGCCACAAAGCGCCGTCAAGCTCCAGGGCGTAAGCCGCGTGGCGCCGATCACCTCCGGTGACGTGGTGCTACAGAGCGCCCGCAGCGTGGCGGTCGGGGTGATGCTCGGCATCGACCCGGCGCAAAAGGATCCCCTGACGCCGTTCCTGGTCAACGTCAAACAGGGCGATCTGGTTCCCGGCCAGTACAACGTCATTCTCGGCGAACAGCTTGCCGGACAGCTGGGGGTCAATCGCGGCGATCAGCTACGGGTGATGGTGCCGTCTGCCAGCCAGTTTACCCCGATGGGGCGGCTCCCGAGCCAGCGCCTGTTTAATGTGATCGGCACCTTCGCCGCCAACAGCGAAGTGGACGGCTATCAGATGCTGGTCAATATCCAGGACGCGTCGCGCCTGATGCGTTACCCGCTCGGCAATATCACCGGCTGGCGTCTGTGGCTCAACGAGCCGCTGAAGGTCGATGTGTTAAGCCAGCAAACCCTGCCGGAAGGCACCCAATGGCAGGACTGGCGCGAACGCAAAGGCGAGCTGTTCCAGGCCGTGCGGATGGAAAAAAACATGATGGGCCTGCTCCTGAGCCTGATTGTGGCGGTTGCCGCCTTTAACATCATTACCTCGCTGGGCCTGATGGTGATGGAGAAGCAGGGCGAAGTGGCGATCCTGCAAACCCAGGGGCTGACGCCGCGGCAGATCATGGCGGTCTTTATGGTGCAGGGCGCCAGCGCCGGGATTGTCGGCGCGCTGCTCGGCGCGCTGCTCGGTACGCTGCTTGCCAGCCAGCTCAATAATTTAATGCCGATTATCGGCGCGCTGCTCGACGGCGCGGCACTGCCGGTGGCCATTGAGCCGCTGCAGGTAGTGGGCATTGCGCTGGCTGCGATGGCCGTTGCCTTACTCTCCACGCTTTATCCTTCATGGCGCGCTGCCGCCACCCAACCCGCTGAGGCTTTACGTTATGAATAAGATCCTGTTGCAATGCGACAACCTGTGCAAACGCTATCAGGAAGGCACGGTGCAGACGGATGTCCTGCACAATGTCAGCTTCAGCGTCGGGGAAGGGGAGATGATGGCGATCGTCGGCACCTCCGGCTCCGGGAAAAGTACCCTGCTGCACCTGCTTGGCGGGCTGGATACACCGACCTCCGGCGATGTGGTCTTCTCCGGCACGCCGCTGAGTTCGATGTCATCGAGCGCCAAAGCCGATCTGCGTAACCGCGAGCTGGGCTTTATCTATCAGTTCCACCACCTGCTGCCGGACTTTACGGCGCTGGAAAACGTGGCGATGCCGCTGCTGATCGGCAAAAAGAAACCGGCTGAAATCAACGCCCGCGCCAGCGATATGCTGAAAGCGGTGGGGCTGGGCCACCGCGGCAACCATCGGCCTTCCGAGCTCTCCGGTGGTGAGCGCCAGCGTGTGGCGATTGCCCGTGCGCTGGTGAATAATCCGCGCCTGGTGCTGGCGGATGAACCGACCGGTAACCTGGATGCCCGCAACGCTGACAGCATCTTCCAGCTTCTCGGCGAACTGAATGCCTCCCAGGGCACCGCCTTCCTGGTGGTGACTCACGATCTGCAGCTGGCAAAACGCATGTCCCGCCAGCTGGAGATGCGTGACGGTCGCCTGAATACCGAACTGACCCTGATGGGGGCAGATTGATGGCTTCACCGTTATCGTTACTCATCGGCCTGCGTTTTAGCCGGGGTCGCCGCCGCAGTGGCATGGTGTCGCTCATCTCGGTCATCTCCACCGTCGGTATCGCGCTGGGCGTGGCGGTACTGATTGTTGGCCTCAGCGCCATGAACGGCTTCGAGCGTGAGCTGAACAACCGCATTCTGGCAGTCGTGCCGCACGGCGAAATTGAGCCGGTTAACCAGCCGTGGAATAACTGGAACGACGCCCTGAATAAAGTGGAAAAGGTGCCGGGCATTGCCGCGGCTGCGCCCTATATCAATTTCACCGGGCTGGTGGAGAGCGGCGCAAACCTGCGCGCTATCCAGGTGAAAGGGGTGAACCCGCGCCAGGAAGAGAAGCTCAGCGCGCTGCCACAGTTTATCCAGAAAGAGGCCTGGGCCAACTTTAAAGCTGGCGATCAACAGATTATCCTCGGTAAGGGAGTGGCCGACGCGCTGAAAGTGAAGCAGGGCGACTGGGTGTCGATCATGATCCCTAACGCCAGCGCCGATCATAAGCTTCAGCAGCCGAAGCGCGTGCGTCTGCACGTGACCGGTATTTTGCAGCTAAGCGGTCAGCTCGATCACAGCTTTGCTATGGTGCCGCTGGAAGATGCGCGCCAGTATCTCGATATGGGCAGCAGCGTCACCGGGATCGCCATCAAGGTTAACGACGTCTTCAACGCCAACAAACTGGTGCGCGACGCCGGGGAAGTGACCGACAGCTATGTCTACATCAAGAGCTGGATCGGCACTTACGGGTATATGTATCGTGATATCCAGATGATCCGCGCCATTATGTACCTGGCGATGGTGCTGGTGATCGGCGTGGCCTGCTTTAACATCGTCTCCACGCTGGTGATGGCGGTGAAAGACAAGAGCGGCGACATCGCGGTGCTGCGTACCCTCGGCGCAAAAGATGGTCTTATTCGTGCCATCTTCGTCTGGTATGGTCTGCTGGCGGGGCTGCTGGGCAGCCTGTGCGGTGTGGTTATCGGGGTGGTGGTTTCATTGCAGCTGACGCCGATTATCAACGGTCTGGAGGCCCTGATCGGGCATCAGTTCCTGTCGGGCGATATCTATTTTATTGACTTCCTGCCGTCTGAATTGCACTGGCTGGATGTTTTTTATGTGCTGGTTACAGCACTTTTACTGAGTCTGCTGGCAAGCTGGTATCCGGCGCGTCGCGCAAGCCGAATTGATCCGGCGAGGGTATTAAGTGGCCAGTAATTACGTCATGATCCGGTGAGCGTTGCCGCCGGATCAAAAGAGGAATGCACTATGTATTACGGATTTGATATTGGCGGCACCAAAATTGCCCTTGGCGTATTTGATACCAACCTGAAATTGCAGTGGGAAACCCGGGTTCCCACTCCCCACGAAAGCTACGATGAATTTTTAACCGCCATTGCCGCGCTGGTGGCCCAGGCCGATGAACGCTTCGGCGTGAAGGGCACGGTGGGCATAGGCATTCCGGGGATGCCGGAAACCGACGACGGTACGCTGTACGCCGCCAACGTCCCGGCGGCAAGCGGTAGGCCGCTGCGCGCCGACCTGACCCGCCTCCTTGAGCGCGACGTGCGCCTCGACAACGACGCTAACTGTTTTGCCCTCTCCGAAGCCTGGGACGATGAGTTCCAGCAATACCCCCTGGTGATGGGGCTGATCCTCGGCACCGGTGTCGGCGGCGGGATTGTGGTGAATGGCAAACCGGTGACCGGACGCAGCTATATCACCGGCGAGTTTGGTCATATTCGCCTGCCGGTGGATGCGCTTGAGGTGGTAGGGCGTGATTTCCCGCTCCTCCGTTGCGGTTGCGGCCAGCACGGCTGCATTGAGAACTACCTCTCCGGCCGTGGATTTGCATGGCTTTATGAACACTTCTATCATCAAAAACGTCAGGCTCCGGAAATCATTGCCCTGTGGGAGCAGGGGGATGAACAGGCTGTAGAGCACGTTGAGCGCTATCTCGATCTGCTGGCGGTCTGTCTGGGGAATATCCTGACCATTGTCGATCCTGACCTGCTGGTGATCGGTGGAGGATTATCGAACTTTACGGCCATCGCCGAACGGTTGTCCGGTCGGTTGCCGCGTCATTTGTTGCCGGTTGCCCGTGTCCCGCGCATTGAGCGCGCGCGACATGGCGATGCCGGAGGAATGCGCGGCGCCGCATTCCTCCATCTCACCCGTTAGCCATACGAGGTTTTTATGCTGTCGCGACGGTCACTTCGACTCAGCCGTTTTCGCAAAAACAAACGCCGCTTGCGTGAGCGCTTACGCCAGCGAATTTTCTTCCAGGATGTGGCAATGCCGGAATTGATGGAAAAACCAAGAGTACTGGTCCTGACCGGGGCGGGGATCTCCGCCGAGTCGGGCATTCGAACGTTTCGCGCGACCGACGGGTTGTGGGAAGAGCATCGGGTTGAAGATGTGGCGACGCCGGAAGGTTTTGCCCGTAACCCGCAGCTGGTGCAGGAATTCTACAACGCCCGCCGCCGTCAGTTGCAGTCGCCGGAGATCGCCCCTAATGCGGCGCATCTGGCGCTGGCTAAACTCGAAGAGGCGCTGGGGGATCGCTTCCTGCTGGTAACGCAAAATATTGATAACCTGCATGAGCGCGCGGGCAACCGCAACGTGCTTCATATGCACGGTGAATTGCTGAAGGTGCGTTGCTCCAGCAGCGGCCAGGTCTTTAGCTGGACCGGCGATGTCACCTCCGATGACAAATGCCACTGCTGTCAGTTCCCGTCGCCGCTGCGCCCGCACGTGGTGTGGTTTGGCGAAATGCCGCTGGGAATGGACGAGATCTACAACGCCCTGGCGATGGCGGATCTGTTTATCGCCATTGGCACCTCGGGGCATGTCTATCCGGCGGCGGGATTTGTTCACGAAGCGAAGCTGCACGGGGCGCATACGGTGGAGCTGAACCTTGAGCCGAGCCAGGTGGGCAGCGAGTTTGAAGAGAAAACCTACGGACTGGCGAGCGAAGTGGTGCCGCAGTTTGTGGATAAGCTTCTTAAGGGATTGTAAGTGGTTCACTGCGCGAAGAGCAGACGCTTTTCGCGCAAATTTCCAGGGAACGACAGGAACAGGTTATGGATAACCCGCTAATTGTATCGGCCATTATTTTTATTGTGGCGGTAGGGATAGGGCTGTGGAGCCAGTGTTGCCTGCCTCGCCTTTCTGACAGCAGAAATATCCTGTTCATTCTCTTTTTATACCTCGGCATTGTCTCCGCTGGCTCGTGTATATTTAACCTGGTATACCTGCTGTTTACCGGACAACTTGCGCATGGCGATGTGCAGCTGTTCGGCACGATTGTTACGCTGATCGTGCTGTGGAAACCGCTGATGTATGTGATTGGCAAAATTGATGACGCGTTGCAAAAAATATCGGAGTAAATAGTAGAGCGGGGCGAATCAACGCCAGATTACCCGCAAAGCCCTGACGACAACGCAGGACCTTACGCAGTTAAAATAAATAATTAATCTATTGTTTATCTGTTGTTGATTCGCCCTGCGCCTCATCAGACCACGGCGTCTCCGGCAGCCTGCGCATAATTTGCCTCATTGCCAGAGCGTCCAGTAAAATGGTTGGCACCATAATAAAAGAAATGAGCCAGAAAAAAGGATTCCTGACGGGAAAAATGGTTGTCCATTTATCCTGTTCATTGACTCGCGACAACATCCGGCTGCTCAATCTCGTCACGCAATATTTGAAGGAGTAGTTATTTTCTATCGATATTAAATGAACGGGGGTCATCAGGCCATTCATATAGTTTCTGCACCACGCCCAGGATTCCGCATAACTCAAAAGAGTATCTGCGATATCGGTAGAGAAGCGAGAGACTTGATAAAATAAAGGCGCGTTATCATCGCTGATGATTATCCAGTTTTTTTTCCCGTCAGTCGAGGGTGCTTGCCACTTATACCATGTCCGGGAACCCGCGGTTCCGGAACCGTTACTAAAATGGGCTTCAATGTCCTTCCAGTCATAAATCAGCGTTTCGACAGGCCATTTCGCAAAGATATTACGCGTGGGACGATACGTTTGAACATACACCCGTTGGCGCTTGCGATTCAGCCTGACGATTAACGTTTTGGGGTGGGTAATGACGACACGCAGTGCGTGGATGCTGCTATAGAACATCAGGATGAGTATAATCTCAACCAGAATAAATATGGGAGAATACCCAATAATTGGGCCAATAAAAAAAATAGATAACAGAAATGGGATTAATGTCAGAAGCGGCATCGTTACGCCAAGCCATTCGCTTCTGGGGACGTTTCTTATGATATCGCAATAAATATCATTGACGGCGACTACACCGAATAGGGGCGGCGCTTTTCTCTGCGTTTTTTTTGACATAATAAGTCCTTTTATGATGTTGCCTGTAATCCTTTAAATCAGGAAACTCAATGCCCATGTCTTGTTAACGGTAGTAAAAATAATGTCGATGCAGAAAAAAGAGAATAAAGAACGTTATTGTTCAGCTTCATATGTACTTATCCTTGTACCATTGAGTTATGCCGGGTCGAAACCCGGCATAGTATTGCATTAACGACCTGCCTTCAACTTCTGGTAATACTCTTCATACAGGCGGCTGGCGTCGCCCACATCGTTCTGCCACTCGCCTTTACTAATGGTCTGCGCATCCGGGTAGAGCGACTTGTCATTTGCAACGGTCGGGCTCAGCAGCTTGCGGGCGGCGAGGTTTGGCGTCGGGTAGCCGATGGTCTCTGCTACCTGTTTTGCCACATCCGGGCGCAGCAGGAAGTTAATCAGCTTCAGGGCACCGTCCACGTTTTTAGCATTGGCCGGAATAGCCAGGCTGTCCATCCAGAAGATCCCGCCCTCTGCAGGCCACACCACTTCCAGCGGCGTACCGGCCTGACGCGCGACGTATGCCGACCCGTTCCACACCATCCCCACGTTGACTTCCCCTTCCATATACGGGTTCGCCGGATTATCGGAGTTGAAGGCGGCCACGTTAGGCATCAGTTTTTGCAGCTCATGGTAAGCCGCTTCAATCTCTTTCGGATCGGTGGTGTTGCCAGAGTAGCCCAGCTTACGCAGCGCAATCTGGAACACTTCGCGGGCGTCGTCGGTCAGCAGCATTTCGCCTTTATAGTCTGGTTTCCACAGGTCGGCCCAGCTCGTCACCGATTTAGGATCCATCGCTTCGCTGTTAATCCCAATTGCCGTTGCGCCCCAGATGTACGGAATAGAGTAATCGTTATTCGGGTCAAACGGCTTGTTGAGCATCTCCGGATCGAGGTTTGAAAAATTGGTTAGCTTCGATTTGTCGATCTTCTGGATCATGCCCTCTTTGCGCATCTTGTCGACGAAATAGGTCGACGGGACCACCAGGTCGTAGGCGCCATCTTTATAGGTTTTGAGCTTGGCATACATGGTTTCATTCGACTCGTATGTCGAATAGATCACCTTGATGCCGGTCTCTTTAGTGAATTGCTCCAGCAGGCCTGGCGGCACATACTCGGTCCAGTTATAGAAATAGAGCGTTTTACTGTCGTCCGCGTGTGCAGCGCTAATACCCATTGCGAGAGCGCCTGCCGCGAGCAGGTGGCGTGACCATTTTTTCATTAATACGTCCCCTGAGATTTTGTTTTATCACGAGCAATAAGCTGGCTGGCGATTACCAGAACCAGCGATAACATCAACAGTATGGTCGCCAGCGCGTTCACCTCCGGTGAGACGCCGACTTTCACCATTGAATAGATCTTCAACGGCAGAATTTCATAGCTCGGCCCGGTGACGAATGACGAAACCACCACGTCATCCATCGACAGGGTAAAGCTGAGCAGCCATCCCGCGGCCACGGCGGGCATCGCCAGCGGCAGGATAATTTTTCGCAGGATGGTCATCTCGCTGGCACCCAGATCTTTCGCCGCCTCCAGCATCCGCACGTCAAAGCCTTTCAGACGGGAGTAGACCGTCACCACCACAAACGGCAGGCAGAAGGTGATGTGCGAGAAGAGCAGGGACCAGAAGCCCAGTTGCACCCCCAGCAGCATAAAGAGCACCAGCAGCGAGATGGCCATTACGATGTCCGGGGACATCATCACCACAAACAGCATGCCGCTGACGAAAGGCTTGCCGCGAAAACGGTAGCGATAGAGCGCCACCGCCGTCAGGGAGCCAATCAGAGTGGCGAGGGTGGCCGAGAAGATCGCCATCGTCAGGGAGTGCTGCGCCGCCTGCAGCAGGCTGTCGTTATTTACCAGCAGGCTGTACCACTGGGTGGTAAAACCTTGCCAGTTAATGCCAAAGCGCGAGCTGTTAAAGGAGTTCACGATCAGGATAATGATCGGAATGTAGAGGTACGCATAAATCGCGGTCATAAAACCGCCGCGGAGCAGTCGACCGATCATTCAAGTTCCCCTTTACTGTTAAGCAGCCGCGACGCGCGCCAGTAGACCAGCAGCATCAGGCCCATCACCAGGGTCAGGGTGATACTGGTGGCCGAACCGAACGGCCAGTCGCGGATATTGAGGAACTGGCTCTTGATGACATTACCGATCAGCAGGTTTTTAGCCCCGCCCATCAGGTCAGAGACGTAGAACAGCCCCATCGCTGGCAGCATCACCAGCAGGCAGCCGGCAATGATCCCCGGCATGGTCAGGGGGATGATAATGCGGATAAAGGTCTGGATTTTGCTGGCGCCCAGATCCCTTGCCGCCTCCAGCAGGGGCTTATCCAGCTTCTCAATGCTGGAGTAGAGCGGCATCACCATAAACGGCAGCAGGATGTAGACCAGCCCCACAATCACCGCGCCGGGAGTGAACATGATGCGGATCGGGGTATCAATGATGCCCAGCCACAGCAGAAACTCGTTCAGGTAGCCTTTGGTGCTGAGAAAGATCTTCAGGCCGTAGATGCGGATCAGCGAGTTGGTCCAGAAGGGCACAATCAGCAGGAACAGCAGCAGCGGTCGCACTTTCGTCGGCAGCTTCGCCAGGAACCAGGCAAAGGGATACCCCAGCACCAGGCAGGCGACGGTGGCTATCAGCGCCATATTGAGCGAATGGAGCAGGACCTGGAAATAGAGCGGGTCCAGCAGGCGCGCGTAATTTTCCAGCGTAAAGACCAGCGAGACAAAATGGGCGTCGTCACGGGTCAGGAAGCTGGTCGCGATGATCATCAGGTTGGGTAAAAAGACAAATAACACAAGCCAACCGACGATAGTGGCGATCACCACATTCTGGAATTTACTTGTGTTCTTCATCAGCCAGCACAACCTCCCAGCTTTCTACCCAGTTAATGACCATTTTTTGATTGAGCGAGTGGTCGAAATCGGGATCGTCTTCGTTAAAGAATTCGCTGACCATCACCATCTTGCCGTTTTCCAGCTCAACGACCGACTCAAGCGTCATACCTTTGTAGTTGCGCTCGCGGATATGGCCGATTAACCCTTCGACTTCGGTTTCGTCGTGGATCTCATCAACGCGCAGATCTTCCGGACGCAGCAGGACGTTCAGCTGCTGTCCCGGCTCAACGGCAAAATTGACGAAGATGTTGCAGGCGCGGCCCTCGACGTTAGCCAGCACCCGCTGGTCGTCGAGTCGTTCAATAACGGTAGCATTGAAGATGTTGATTTCACCAATAAAGCTGGCGACAAACAGGTTTTTCGGCTCTTCGTAGATCTCGCGCGGCGTGCCGTCCTGCTCGATTTTGCCCTCGCGCATCACCACGATGCGATCGGACATGGTCAATGCCTCTTCCTGGTCGTGGGTAACAAAAACAAAGGTGATCCCGAGCTTACGCTGCAGCGCCTTTAATTCGTTCTGCATCTGCTTGCGCAGCTTGTAGTCGAGTGCGGAAAGGGACTCATCCAGCAGCAGCAGGCGCGGTTTATTAACCACGGCACGGGCGATGGCGACACGCTGTTGCTGTCCACCCGAAAGCTGGTGCGGTTTACGCTGGGCGAACGCTTCAAGCTGAACCATGCGCAGGGCCTCGGTGACGCGTGGCGTGATTTCGCTGGCGGGCGTTTTTTGCATCCGCAGGCCAAAGGCGACGTTTTCGAAAACCGTCATGTGCGGGAAAAGTGCGTAACTTTGAAAGACGGTATTGACGTGGCGCTGTTCAGCAGGAACCAGGGTAATGTCCTGATTGTCCAGATGGATGTGACCGCGATCGACGTTATCCAGCCCGGCGATAAGGCGAAGCACTGTCGTTTTACCACAGCCTGAAGGGCCAAGTAGTGTAAGAAATTCGCCGTTGTTGATCGTTAAATCCAGGTCGGAAATGACGGTTTTTCCGTCAAAGCTTTTACGAATTCCGGCCAGTTGCACCAACGGTGACAGTGAAGCTGGTTGTGTATTCAATTTTTGATTCAGTCCCATATCGACGCTGCAAATGCTTATCGCAGCGGGGTTTGTGGTTAACCACCTTGGTGAAACGTAATGAGGGCGGACATTCTACGGGAAAGCGCTGCAATCGCCAATCCTTGTTACCCATTGATAAGCTACATTTATTAGCAAACGATGAGAGAACCGGAAATATTCTCGTTTACGGGATAAAAGTGACCTGACGCAATATTTGGGTTTTGCTGCTTACTGATAATGTTGTCACGAAAAGTGAGGGTGACTGCATGGATAAATTACTTGAGCGTTTTTTACAGTACGTATCGCTGGATACCCAATCTAAGCCGGGTGTCCGCCAGGTGCCAAGCACCGAAGGGCAGTGGAAGCTGTTGCAGCTGTTAAAAAGCCAGCTGGAGGAGTTGGGGCTCGTTAACGTGACCTTAAGTGAAAAAGGGACGGTGATGGGCACGCTACCTGCGAATGTGAGCGGTGATATTCCTGCCATTGGTTTTATTTCCCATGTCGATACCTCACCGGATTTTAGCGGTAAAAATGTCAATCCGCAGATTGTTGAGAATTATCGGGGCGGTGATATCGCCCTTGGCGTCGGTGACGAAGTGCTGTCGCCGGTGATGTTCCCGGTATTACACCAGTTGCTTGGCCAGACCCTGATCACCACCGATGGCAAAACGCTGCTGGGGGCTGATGACAAAGCGGGCGTTGCCGAGATCATGACCGCGCTGGCGGTGCTGAAGAACAACAACGTGCCGCACGGCGATATCCGCGTGGCCTTTACCCCCGATGAAGAGGTGGGCAAAGGGGCGAAGCATTTTGATGTTGAGGCGTTCGATGCCCGCTGGGCCTACACCGTCGATGGCGGCGGCGTGGGGGAGCTGGAGTTCGAGAACTTCAATGCGGCGTCGGTGAATATCCGCATCGTTGGCAACAATGTCCACCCAGGCACCGCGAAAGGGGTGATGGTGAACGCGCTGTCGCTGGCGGCCCGCATTCATGCTGAAGTTCCGGCGGATGAAAGCCCGGAAAAAACCGAAGGCTATGAGGGCTTCTACCATCTGACCAGCATCAAAGGGACGGTGGACCGCGCGGATATGCACTACATCATCCGTGATTTCAACCGCGAAGGGTTTGAAGCGCGCAAACGCAAGATGATGGATATCGCAAAGAAGGTGGGCAAAGGACTTCACCCGGACTGCTACATTGAGCTGGTCATCGAAGACAGCTATTACAATATGCATGAAAAGGTGATCGAGCATCCTTACATCCTTGAGGTGGCACAGCAGGCGATGCGCGACTGCGACGTCGAGCCGCAGCTCAAGCCGATCCGCGGCGGCACCGATGGCGCGCAGCTCTCCTTTATGGGGCTGCCGTGCCCGAATCTGTTCACCGGGGGCTATAACTACCACGGCAAGCATGAGTTCGTGACCCTGGAAGGAATGGAAAAAGCGGTGCAGGTGATTGTGCGGATTGCCGAGTTAACGGCGAAGCAGCAGTAGGGAAATGCCCGGTTCACCGGGCCCATTCGTAGGCCGGGTAAGGCGTAGCCGCCACCCGGCATTTCCACAAATGAGGAAGGAACCTCACATGTCAAACTACCGACGCCACTACGTGCCAGGCGGAACCTGGTTTTTCACCGTTAACCTGCAAAACCGGCGCAGCGATCTGCTGACGCGACATATCGATACGCTTCGTGCGGCAACGCAAGGTGTTAAACGCCGCAAACCCTTTCTGATTAATGCCTGGGTGATCCTGCCGGAACATATGCACTGTATCTGGACGTTACCCGAAAATGACGCGGACTACTCCGGCCGCTGGCGAGACATCAAAAAGACCTTCACCCGCGTGCTGGGGATGCCAGGCATCTGGCAGCCACGCTTCTGGGAACATACCATCCGGGACGACAACGACCTGCGGCGACATACGGATTACATCCATATCAACCCGCTGAAGCATGGCTATGTGACGCGCGTGAAAGCGTGGCCCTATTCCACCTTTCATCGTGATGTACGGGAAGGGATATACCCGGAAGATTGGGCTGGGGAGATAGAGGATTTTGACACCGGAGAGCGGCGATAAAAAGCCGGGTGGCGGCTACGCCTTACCCGGCCTACGGTTGCGATTTTGTAGGCCCGGTAAGCGAAGCGCCACCGGGCATTGTCACAGACAACGTTGTAGGCCGGGCAAACGCAGTGCCGCCCGGCAACCCACAAACGTCTCAGTCCTCGAAGAACCAGTACCCGCTGTTCACCAGGGCGGCCATCATCGCGAGGAACGACGGATCGTCCAGCGCATCGCCGAAATGCTCGGCAGTTAGCACCATATGGCTGGCAAGGGCCTCCAGTGCCGGACGGTGCGGGGAATCCAGCTGCTCGCCATTGACATACACCGCTTCGCCAATGCGTAACACCCGCAATCCACCCAGACGCGCCAGCTTGTCGCCCTGCTGAAGGGCATCGTAGATTTCATCCGGCTGATACGGCGGCTCCGGCAGGGAGACGTCCAGCTCGTGACGGGACTGGCTGATAAACTCCCCGAACCACTGGTTGAAATGTTCCGGCTGGTTGATCATCTCCAGCATCATTCCGCGCAGCTGATCCAGCTCCTGCGGCAGAATATCGGCCGGATGTTCGCGGGAAGGGACCGCCGGATCGCTGAAACGGTGGCTGCCCAGTTCGCGCTGCAGAACGTAATCGGCAAACCCGCTGATCATCTCGCGACCGCTTGGGGCGCGGAAACCAACCGAATAGTTCATTGAGTTCTCAAGGGAGTAACCCTCATGCGGGAAACCCGGTGGAATATAGAGAATATCGCCCGGCTCCAGCTCTTCGTCGATGATGCCGACAAACGGATCGACCTGCAGCAGGTCGGGGTGCGGGCAGTGCTGTTTCATCGGCACCTTTTCACCCACGCGCCAGCGGCGGCGGCCGGTACCCTGGATAATAAACACATCGTACTGATCCAGATGCGGGCCAACGCCGCCCCCGGGCACGGAGAAGGAGATCATCAGATCGTCCATCCGCCAGTCGGGCAGGGCGCGGAATGGCAGCATCAGGGCTGCGGCGGGCTGGTGCCAGTGGTTAACCGCCTGCACCAGTAACGACCAGTTGCTCTCACCCAGGTGGTCGTAGCTTTCAAACGGGCCGTGGCTCACCTGCCATTTACCGTCCTGATGGCTGACGAGACGACTGTCGACTTCGCTCTCCATGGCCAGGCCAGCCAGCTCATCGGGAGAGATCGGATCGACGAAATTGGTGATGCCGCGTTTCAGGACAACCGGACGTTTTTGCCAGTAACGTTCGATAAAGTCGGGCCAGTTAAGGGCTAATTGATAATCCATATTTATATTCCGCAGGCTTTTAATGACTCGGATTATAACGGAAGCTCGGCAGCCTGCGTGTGAGAATCACGCTTTTTTCACCCTGGCGTTTAACTATCGTCGCTTGTCAGATGCTGGCGACCAAAAATTACCTCCATTCGGGCACCGCCCAGCAGGCTGTCGCTGGTTTCGATTCTGCCGCCATACTGCTCCACAATGTCCCGGGCGACCGAAAGACCGACCCCCTGACCCGGGCGCAATGTGTCGGCGCGCTGGCCGCGATCGAAGACCTGGTCACGTTTGCCCTGAGGGATCCCGGGGCCATCATCCTCAACGATAATATGCAGCTGGTCCTCTCCCTGACGGGCAGAGACTTCAACGAACTCCAGGCAATATTTACAGGCGTTATCCAGCAAGTTGCCCATCACTTCCATAAAGTCATTTTTTTCGCCGACGAAACTGATTTCCGGGGAGATATCGAGAGTAATGTTCACCCCCTTGCGCTGGTAAACTTTGTTCAGCGCCGAGGTCAGACTGTCGAGCAGCGGGGCGACGGGGTGCAATTCCCTGCTCAGCAGGGTGCTGCCGGTGCGCATGCTGGCGCGGTGCAGGTAGTAACCAATCTGCTGCGAGATACGGCTGATCTGCTCCAGCATCACGGGTTCTGCCTCCTCGGCGCTCAGCTTCGCGCTGCGCAGGGATCGCATCGTGCTCTGCATGACCGCCAGCGGGGTTTTCAGGCTGTGGGTCAGATCGGTGAGGGTGGTGCGGTACTTATCGTAACGTTCGCGCTCGCTTTTCAGCAGCCGGTTAAGATTGCGCACCAGACTGGTGAGTTCCCGGGGGGTGTTCGGGTCGAGTTTTTCACGGTGATGTTCTTCCAGCTCGCGCACCTCTTTCGCCAGCGACTCGATAGGGCGCAGGCTCCACCAGGCGGCCAGCCAGAGCAGGGGGATCACCAGCAGCAGGTTGGCAGCGAGCACGTAGACGAACCAGTTCCACACCATATAGGAGCGTTTAAGCTCAACCGGAATGGTGTCGATGACCACAATGGTCAACTGGGGCATCTGGAGTGTCGCGGGGTAAATATTTACTGCCACCGAGTGGGTCAGCTCGCTGTCGTCGTCATCCTCGCGGATCTCGGCCAGCTCCCGCTGCATGTTCCGATCGTTACCGACCAGCACGCTGGTGGCATCAACATTGGCTTCCAGCTCATGAAAGCCGTTGGCTCTTAACCACTCCGGGCGGATGCTTTTAATCAGCCACGGCACGTCGCGCTGGGCCCACAGCAGCTTGCCTTTTTCATCATAAATCAGCGACATGGTTGGGCTCTGGCGATCCAGATGCTCCGGCATATCGATGCTGATTTTATTGTCTTCCCATCTGGCGAGGGTATAGAAGAGATTGCTTTCGCCGCGCAGCAGGCGGAAGGTGGTTTTGTCGAAACTGACGCTGTAGCCCACCAGCGCCACCATGCCGTAGGCCAGGGAGAGCACCAGCACCACTACTGCTGTCGCCAGCAGGAATCGAAACCGCAGCGACAGCGGCAGAAAGTGACGAAACAGTTTTTTCATTTAACGTAATTCGAAAAGATAGCCCTGCCCGCGCACGGTGGTGATGACATCCTCCGGGTACTGCGCCTGAATTTTCTTACGCAGACGGCCCATCAGAACATCGATGGTATGGCTTTCGCGCAGCTCCGCATCAGGGTAGAGCTGGAGCATCAGGGAATCTTTGCTCACCACCTTGCCGCTGTTACGGATCAGCGTCTCCATAATGGTGTACTCAAAGGCCGTCAGCTTAATCACCTCGTCATTTATCGCCAGTTCGCGACGGGAGAGATCGACCTGGAACGGCGGAATGGAGATCACCTGCGAGGCCAGACCGCTGTTGCGGCGCATCAACGCCTGCATGCGGGCGGCAACCTCTTCAATATGGAAAGGTTTGGTGACGTAGTCATCGGCACCGGCGCTGAGCACTTCGACCTTATCCTGCCAGCCTTCGCGGGCGGTTAAAACCAGCACCGGCAAAGAGACATCGTGGCTGCGCCAGCGGCGGATCAGCGACAGACCATCTTCATCAGGCAGACCCAGGTCAACGATGGCGATATCGGGCAGATGTTCATTGAGATAGTAATCGGCTTCTTTGGCATCTTCAGCATCATCCACCTGATGCCCCATTTCCTGAAGCTGAACTTTCAGGTGATGACGTAGCAACGCATTATCCTCAACAACCAGTACGCGCATCATCGCTTCTCCCTAATATGAATGGTCAGAGTAGTTTAACGCTGATTATGTTGCGGAGGGGATAAACATTTCGTAAACCGGGGGAAAGGAACCCTCTTTCCGGGCGGAAAGAGGGTAAAAAGCGTTATTTCAGCTCATCAACCATCGCGATAGCGCGACCGATGTAGTTTGCCGGGGTCATCGCTTTCAGACGGGTTTTCTCCTCTTCTGGCAGGGCCAGACCGTCGATAAACTGCTTCATGCCTTCGGCATCGACGCGCTTGCCGCGGGTCAGCTCTTTCAGTTTTTCGTACGGCTTCTCGATACCATAGCGACGCATTACGGTCTGGATTGGCTCCGCCAGTACTTCCCAGTTGTGATCCAGTTCGTCGAGCAGACGCTCGCGGTTCACTTCCAGCTTGCTCACGCCCTTCAGGGTGGATTGATAGGCAATCAGCGCGTAGCCAATGCCCACACCCAGGTTACGCAGCACGGTGGAGTCGGTCAGGTCGCGCTGCCAGCGGGAAACCGGCAGTTTGCTGGCCATGTGCTGCAGCAGCGCGTTTGCCAGACCCAGGTTGCCTTCGGAGTTTTCGAAGTCGATTGGGTTGACCTTGTGCGGCATGGTGGATGAACCGATTTCGCCGGCGATGGTCTTCTGCTTGAAGTGGTTCAGGGCGATGTAACCCCAGATGTCGCGGTCGAAGTCGATCAGAATGGTGTTGAAGCGCGCGATGCAGTCAAACAGCTCGGCAATGTAGTCGTGCGGCTCAATCTGGGTGGTGTACGGGTTCCACTGGATCCCCAGAGAGGTGACGAATTCTTCGCTGAACTGATGCCAGTCCACTTCCGGATAGGCGGCGATGTGGGCGTTATAGTTACCCACGGCGCCGTTGATTTTACCGAGGATCTCCACCTGCTCAAGCTGGCGGTACTGACGCTCCATACGGTAGGCGACGTTCGCCATCTCTTTGCCGATGGTGGACGGGGTTGCAGGCTGGCCGTGGGTACGGGAGAGCAGCGGGATATCGCGATACTCCACCGCCAGGGCTTTCACCGCGTCGATGATTTTGCGCCAGTAAGGAAGTACGACTTCTTCACGCGCGGTAGAGAGCATCAGCGCGTGGGAGAGGTTATTGATATCTTCTGAGGTGCAGGCGAAGTGAATAAATTCTGACACCGCGTGCAGGGCCGGAACGCTTGCCACTTTCTCTTTCAGGAAATACTCAACCGCTTTCACGTCGTGGTTGGTGGTGCGCTCAATGGTCTTAATGCGTGCGGCATCTTCTTCATTGAACTCTGCGACGATTTTATCGAGGTAATCGTTTGCCTGGCTGTCAAAAGCAGGAACTTCCTTGATTGCTGCCTGCGCGGCCAGCTTTTGCAGCCAGCGTACTTCAACCTGTACACGGAATTTCAGCAGACCATATTCGCTGAAGATCCCGCGCAGCGCGCTGACTTTATCGCCGTAGCGTCCATCGACAGGGGAAACGGCGGTCAGTGAGGATAATTCCATAATTCGCAACTCCGGGAGGTTAACAATGAGCAAGAATTTGTTTTGCCTGAGTGGTCAGGCGATTACGAGAAAACATTAGCTGCAGGCGGCCACCGCCGACCTGTTGCCACAGTACCGCGGCACGAATACCGGCGAGCAGGGAGGCGCGTACTTTGGCCTGCACCTGCGGGCTTTGCAATACGGCAGGGGAGCCGGTCACCTGGATACGCGGCCCCAGTGGGCTGATGACATCCACATAGATGCCCGCCATGGCGCTGAGTAAGGTATCGGACTGCAACTCGAAATGGTCCAGCTGGCGCTGCAGGCCGGTAATGCGCTCGCCGAGAGTATCCATCGCCCCTTTGGCGGCATTCAGCTTGCGCTCCAGCACCATCATGCTGAGGGTATAACGCGTCAGTTCGGCGTTAAGCCCCTGACGGTTGCTGGCATTTAACACGCCGAGCAAGGTTTCCAGACCGAGACGAAGATTCGCTTCGCTACCACCAAACACGCCGAGGGTGGAGCTGGGGTTCAGATCCACGACGCTGTTGAGCGAAACGTGCAGCGCGTCAGCATCGCAGTGACCCTGATGCGCCAGCTGTTGCACCAGACGGGCAGACTGGCAAATTCCTGCCAGCGCCAGGGTGATGTCATAATAGTTCTTCGCCACACTTGCTCCTTTCTGTGTGTTATCGCATTAAACCGCGGTCAGCGGCAGGCGTTGTTCGATGATACCGCCGCCAAGGCAGATTTCACCGCTGTAGAAGACAGCAGACTGACCCGGGGTCACGGCGGCGACCGGCTCGTCGAAACGCACCTCAATACGTTCATCATCAAGCGCAGTCACGGTGCAGGGGATATCGGTCTGACGATAGCGGGTTTTCACCGTGCAGCGCAGCGTGCCTTTCAGCGGCTCGCGGTCGACCCAGTGCAGCTGTTGGGCAATCAGCCCGACGGACATCAGACGCGGATGGTCATGACCCTGGGCCACAATCAGAATATTGTTTTCAACATCTTTATCGACGACGTACCACGGATCTTCGCTACCCTCTTTGATACCGCCGATACCGAGACCCTTACGCTGGCCCAGGGTGTGATACATCAGACCCTGGTGCTCGCCGATGGTATCGCCATCCACGGTCACGATCTTACCCGGCTGGGCAGGGAGATAGCGGCCCAGGAACTCACGGAATTTGCGCTCACCAATAAAGCAGATCCCGGTTGAGTCTTTTTTCTTCGCGGTAATCAGATCCAGCTCTTCGGCGATTTTACGCACTTCTGGTTTTTCCAGCTCGCCCACCGGGAACAGGCTTTGGGCAATCTGTTCGTGGCCGAGGGTATAGAGGAAGTAGCTCTGATCTTTGTTACCGTCGAGCCCGCGCAGCAGCTGGCTTTTGCCGTCGACATCCGCGCGGCGCACGTAGTGGCCGGTGGCGATGTAGTCAGCACCCAGATCTTCAGCGGCGAACTCGAGGAAGGCTTTAAATTTGATCTCTTTGTTGCACAGAATATCCGGGTTTGGCGTGCGGCCGGCTTTGTATTCAGCCAGGAAATGCTCGAACACGTTATCCCAGTATTCTGCGGCAAAATTGACGGTGTGCAGTTCAATGCCGAGCTTGTCGCATACCGCCTGGGCATCAGCCAGATCCGCGGCGGCGGTGCAGTATTCCTCGCCATCGTCTTCTTCCCAGTTCTTCATGAACAGGCCTTCAACCTTATAGCCCTGTTGCAGCAACAGCCAGGCAGAGACGGAAGAATCGACGCCGCCGGACATGCCGACGATCACTTTTTTTTGGCTTTCAGACATTGGAATACTCACGACATTGAACTTCAAGGCGGCGTATTCTATCACGCGCCCCCGGCATTGACACCCTCTGTAAACGGCCAGTTAAATTCGCCGATGGTCTCCAGCGGCAGACGCTGGCCGGTCAGGTAGCTGCGAATGCTCTCCGCAACCAGCGGGGAGCGCAGATGTGTTGCGTTAAGGATGGTGTCGGCATCCACCCACAGGCAACGATCGATATCGCTGTCGTGTGGCTCAGTGGCGCACGTTTCGTTAAGCTCAATGGCGAACAAAAAACGGATAAACGGCGTTTTGTCCGGCGCGATCCATTGATGGAGGCGGATGAAATGCTGCGGCCTGGCATGAATGCCGGTCTCTTCCCACAGCTCACGCTGCGCCGCCTGGACCAGCGTCTCGTCGGCTTCCAGGTGGCCCGCAGGCTGATTCCAGAGCGCTTTGCCGTTGATGGTCTCTTCCACCACTAAAAATTTGCCCTGAGCGTGGACAATGGTGGCTACCGTGACATGCGGTTTAAACATGATGTTCTCCCTGGTCGGTAACGTCCCGCCACTCACCGTTGGCGAGGTTATCCAGCGTGTAACTGCCCATGGCGTAGCGGATCAGGCGCAGCGTCGGATGGCCGACATGCGCCGTCATGCGCCGTACCTGGCGGTTACGGCCTTCATAAAGGGTGACTTTGATCCACGACACGGGAATCGATTTGCGCTCGCGGATCGGCGGATTGCGCGGCCAGAGCCACTCTGGCTCATTCACCAGCTCAATGCCTGCGGGCAGAGTAGGGCCGTCGTTCAGCGTAACGCCGTTACGCAACGCCGTTAACGCCGCGTCGTCCGGGACGCCTTCAACCTGCACATAGTAGATTTTGCCGGTGCGTTTGCCGGGCTGGGTGAGCCTGGCCTGGAGCTCGCCGTCGTTGGTGAGCACCATCAGCCCTTCGCTGTCGCGATCGAGTCGGCCTGCGGCATAGACCCCCTGAACTGGGATGTAATCCTTCAACGTGCTGCGTCCGGCTTCGTCGGTAAACTGCGGCAGGACATCGTAAGGTTTATTGAACAAAACGACGCGTGTTGGCGCGCGTTGCTTGCGCGGTCTGGACGCTTGTCGGGTGCTGAATCGTTCAACCCGGTGATTTCTAAAAGAAGTTTTCTGCATGGTATTTTCAGACGTTATCAATTGCCGCATTATAGCCTAATAACGAATGCCTTTCATGGCGCCAGACATTCAGGTACTATCGGTGGGCTCATTACAAATTATTAACATAAGATCAGTAACAACCAGAAGCGCTCGAAGGAGAGGTTAATGGAAAGCAAAGTAGTTGTTCCGGCGGAAGGTAAAAAGATCACCCTGCAAGACGGTAAGCTGAACGTTCCAAACAATCCGATTATCCCGTTCATCGAAGGTGACGGTATCGGTGTTGATGTAACCCCAGCGATGCTGAAAGTGGTGGATGCCGCTGTTGAGAAAGCCTATAAAGGCGAGCGTAAAATTTCCTGGATGGAAATTTACACCGGTGAAAAATCTACCCATGTTTACGGCCAGGACGTCTGGCTGCCAGCTGAAACGCTGGACCTGATTCGTGACTACCGCGTTGCCATCAAAGGCCCGCTGACTACCCCAGTTGGTGGCGGTATTCGCTCCCTGAACGTTGCTCTGCGTCAGGAACTCGACCTGTACGTCTGCCTGCGCCCGGTACGTTACTACCAGGGTACCCCAAGCCCGGTTAAACACCCAGAACTGACCGACATGGTTATCTTCCGTGAGAACTCCGAAGATATCTATGCGGGCATCGAGTGGAAAGCGGACTCCGCAGAAGCCGAAAAAGTAATCAAGTTCCTGCGCGAAGAGATGGGCGTGAAGAAAATTCGCTTCCCTGAACATTGCGGTATCGGCATCAAGCCGTGCTCCGAAGAAGGCACCAAGCGCCTGGTTCGTGCAGCGATTGAGTACGCAATCACCAACGACCGTGACTCTGTGACCATCGTTCACAAAGGCAACATCATGAAGTTCACCGAAGGTTCGTTCAAAGACTGGGGTTACCAGCTGGCGGCGGAAGAGTTCGGTGGCGAGCTGATCGACGGCGGCCCGTGGCAGAAGATCAAGAACCCGAACACCGGCAAAGAGATCATCATTAAAGATGTCATCGCCGATGCGTTCCTGCAGCAGATCCTGCTGCGTCCGGCTGAATACGACGTTATCGCCTGTATGAACCTGAACGGTGACTACATCTCCGACGCCCTGGCGGCGCAGGTTGGCGGCATCGGTATCGCACCAGGCGCGAACATCGGTGACGAGTGCGCCCTGTTCGAAGCGACCCACGGTACCGCACCGAAGTATGCTGGCCAGGATAAAGTGAACCCAGGTTCTATCATCCTCTCCGCAGAAATGATGCTCCGTCATATGGAATGGTTCGAAGCCGCAGACCTGATCGTTAAAGGTATGGAAGGCGCGATCAACAACAAGACCGTGACCTATGACTTCGAACGTCTGATGGAAGGCGCTAAGTTGCTGAAATGCTCAGAGTTTGGTGACGCGATCATCGAAAACATGTAATCCGGGTTCCGGGTTGTATGCGAACGGGAGCCTTATGGTTCCCGTTTTTATTATTAGTATTCGAACGGTTATCAAAATTTTATCAAAACAAGTTATCAAAACCCCATCCCAAAAACCTATATCGCAATCGTCGTCCAGTCCTTCCCACGGTCATCATGATAGCCGTCGGTCTGCTGCTGGGACCTATGCCCCAAGAGTTCTTTCGTGTTCACCCCCTGCACTTTATATAATCTTTCCGCTAAGGATCGCTGCTCGTGAAAAGTAGAAGGGGTCTTGCCTTCTTGTAACGGGATCTCAGCTTTATCGCGTGCCTTACTGAAATTCGTTGTCAACGTATTGGATTTGACCTGGGCACCACGCTCTTCTTGAGAAGTAGCTCTGAAAAAATGAACCAGATAAGGGCTGACAGCATAATCTCGGCAGCGTGAAATTATGTCGCGCAGGCTCCAGTTTATAGCGTTCAGGCGAAGCGAAAGTGGGATGGCAATTTTGCTTCCTGTTTTTTCCTGAAGCACATGCAGGTGATCATCCCAGACATCGCTAAATTTCATATTCGAAATATCCCCGAGGCGCTGGCCCGTTACTAGAGCCAGAAGCATCGCATTTCCCATATATTGATGATTGCTGTCTGCAATCTCGAATATCTTCTGCCATTCCTCCAGGCTCAGACGCTGGCGGGTAATTTTTCGTCGGGGCTTTTTAGTTGCTGATGCTGGATCATAACCCGGAGGAACTTCACCCGCATGCTGAGCTTCTTTGAAAATATCAACCAGCACAGTTCTTACGACCTGGGCCATTCTCGGCTGGCCGGCCGTGACGTATTCATCAAGCAACTGAGCAATATCGCGAACATCCACCGATGGCAACAGCTTCATACCGACCCGCTCTCGCAACAACGAAACCGGTTTGGTTTTCTGTTTGAATGTGTTCAGCTTGATGTCGCCCGCCGCCAGACGTTCTTCCTGAATCTTCCAGTATCGGTCCAGCCATGTGGATACAGTGATCGCTTTACCCTTGCTGGTGGCGATCCTGTCGCTAATTGCAAGAATTTGCCTGGTTCGTTGGTCCGCCAGGCGCGCGTTTGCCTCTGTAGCAATCGCAATGGCCTCCACTTCGTCAGTGCCCAGCGCATGGAACTTGCCGGTGATTGGATGTTTATAGCGCCAGTAAATCTTGTTTACTTTCCTGCTGTAGAGGGGGTAAAGATTCGGTACAGAAACATTGTTTTTACGTGGTCTGGCAGCCATCGTTCAAAATCCTTTGCAGCAATATGGAGTCGTTCTTCTTAACTATCGGCGAGGCCAGTTCTCCTACCAACTCAGCATCTTCACGAACGCGCCATAAGCGGCCCTGCTTCATTGCTGGTGGAGAGAACTGGTTCTGTTTCGCATAACGTCGAAGTGTCGACACGCTTGGAGGGTTGCTTCTGTATTTTTCAGCGGCCCACTCTTCGAGAGTTAACATCTGGATCATATGCTTTACCTCATAATGGCCCAGCAACGGGCCATTGGCTGAAATATTCTAATCAGATTGCTGTCAGGCGCTGCCAGATAGCGGAAACGTATTTAACCTGGTGGCGGGCGTCGGCCAGGGCATTATGCTGATCCCCTTCAAAAGGGATGCCGTAGCGCGAGTTCAGCCCAACAGCTTTGCCCAGTTCGACGACGGTACGCACGTCCCGGTAGTTCCAGTGCGGGATCGGGAATGGCGTGTCGGCCAGTTCGAATGCCGCCTCCAGAAGTGAACAATCAAACGAACTACCATTCCCCCAGAGCTGAACAGTCCTCGAGCCGTTAGCCGCGTTTTCAGCAATGAAGTCGAGGAACAGCTCCAGTGCCTCCAGCAGACCGACCGTATCATCCACCACGATTGCAGATCTGGCTTCCGGTGATTGCTTCAGCCACCAGAGGATGGTGCTGGCGTCCGGCCTGGCTCCGAAGGACATCGACGATTCGAGGTTAATCACCTGGTAAAATTCAGCGCCGGTTTTCCCGCTGGATGGGGCAAAGAATAGGGCCCCGATTGAAACGATCGGAGCACCCGGCTTTTTGCCCATCGTCTCGAGATCCACCATCAGGTGCGTGAACATAGTTTCCGAATTTGCGGAATCAGGTTCGAGCGCTTCCAGCTCCTCTTTCAGACCCGATTCCATTGCTGCATAGGTTGCGTCTCCAGCCACGGCGCCACAGTCTGGGCAGCCACTACAGCCGGCGCAGACAGTCTCAGCTACGGCATCTGTTTGCGCATCAATTGCATCAGCGCTTTCGCCTGTTTGAACCGCGTTATCAGCTTCTCCTTCCGCCGGGTCAGTCTCTTCCATCTGCACATCGCTGGTGGTCTCCTCATTAACCGGTGAACGGTCATCATTTCCTGTTTGTTTTTCGTTCATCAGGCCATCGATGGCGAATACGCCTCCGCCGAGGTTCGCGACCTGCGGCTGACTGTTGGTCTCATCCGCACGACGGCGTGCTCCCTCTTCACGTACGCGTTTCAGGTTTTCCTCGTGAGTGCAGAGGGGGGCTCGAGAAGATTTTTCATCTGCAGGATTGGTGGTTATTTCATTCGTAACCAGAGCGGCGGAGGCTGCAGGGATCGGCAGCAGTTCGGTTGCAGCGTTAAACTCAGCCGTCATTGTCTGGTTCACGAACTCAAGGTGAGCCGCAGGCGTCAGATGGATGTTCTCCGGCGCGATGCGCACCAGGTTGAAGATGGCTGCGCGGTTCACTGCCAGAACGCCGGGCTGGTTGCGCAGGATTTTGCTCCAAGATTTCCATGGCTCTTCCTTTTTCGCGATGATTTCTTTGGCGCGGCGTGCGATGCTCACCGGAATTTCACGATAGTTGAAGTCCATCGGCATCAGGGCGCTGGCGATCTCCAGATCGAGGGTTTCCAGAGTGTGATGCGCGCCTTCACCGCGATCAGTTACATATCCACCGTCGGCATTGGTGCCAGCGTCGGTGCGCTGCACGAGGTTAATGCGGTTACCGGCAGCCCATTCACGCGTCAGGATCCCGCGGTCAATATATGGAGTGGCTACCCAGGCCTTTGTGAACTGCAAAAGCAGGCCCAGCTCATGGCGCTTATCCATGCTGAACACTTTGCGAATGGCGGTTGTGTAGCGCCAAAGGTCTTTGGTGTCGAACGCCTTAACTTCCGGGAAGTTTTCAGCGGCGAGTAGCAGATCCTGGACATAACCATTGTCGGTATCCATTTCCAGTGCGTAGAGCTCTGCATTCTCGCTGCGGGTGATGTGGTGGCGCAGTTCGTCCACCGTCAGCTGGGCCAGCAGTTGTTTGCGGAATGGCATTTTGCAAACAGGGTAGTGGGCTCCTCCGGTATCGTGTTCGCTGATCTGCAGGCCATGTTCATACAGGGGTTTAGGGGCCTCATCCATGGCTGGAAGCTTGCCGCTCTTCCAGTCCTCAACCAGCTGATTGCGATTATCGGCGTTAATCCAGCCCGACATGAAGGCGGCCAGCATCGCGGGTTCGTGTTCTTTGTCCTGGGCGAAAACGTCTTTGATGGCCTGCACCAGTTTCCACTCAGTATGCAGGCTGAGATCGCCAATATCAGCAACATCATTTTTGGCCTGCAGAATGTTCTGGAAGTAAGTATTCCCCTCATCGGTCGCCAGTTCGTTGGCAACGATTTGCTGCTTCTGGCTGATCTCCGAAAGGTATTTGTCACCCAACAGATGGACGGCAAAGCGGACAGCCGGGGTGCGATTTTCAAGCAGGGAGGTGTTGCCGGCATCTGCGGTGTCAGTGGAGGTTACCGGCGCGGCAGGCAGATCTGCATCGCTGGTGACCACCGGGGTGGGGGTGGTTTCACCCTGAGGCGCGGCGTCGGGGATCACCTTCCAGGTGCGCTGGTCGTCGGCCAGGGTGTAGCGCTTACAGAACTCAAAGCAAACGACCCCTTCTTCGGGCAGATCATCCACAACCGGCATGTCTGTACGGATCGGCTTGAGGTAGTCTTTCCCGCGGCCAGTTTCAATGCCTGCATCTTCGAGTGCAACATCCAGTGCAAGATTGGCGCGGGCTTCTGTTTTAAATGTCCCCCAGTAGACGGCGTCAGGTTTGCCTGATTTCTGGGTCGCCTTAATATGATTAAAAAATTCCATCTTGGAGCCTCGTTTGGGTGTAAGATACCCAACAGCTGATGAGCGCTGCTTAGGTAGTGGTCATTGGTCAAAACTCGATTCCGGAAAGCTTTGGTCGGCTGACCGGGTACTTAACCCGCCTTGCGCGGGTTTTGTGCTTATTGGGCGCCGGGCTTATTCGCCAGCTGAGAGATAAGCACTCCATCAAGTGCATCAAGCACCGGGTCGAACGTGGTATTCGACGGGATCTTGCTGACTGCGCGGATGACTGCTGAAACTGAGATATCACCTTCACGAAGGCTATATCCGCCGCCCGGTCCTCTGTGCGAAGTGACCAGCTTGCCGCTGCGCAGCCGCTTAAAAATTTGCTCCAGGTAGGAAACCGAGAGCTTCGATTCTTTACTCAGTGTGGCGAGGGGCACTGGCTTGCCGCAGTAGATTCTTTCCAGAACCGCAACAGCCTGGACAGATGCCATCACTCGTTTCATTCCAAATTCCATGGCCTATCCCTTCACCGGATCCCGGCCGTAGCCAGGGTTATCTTCAATGGCATCCTGCAGCACCTGGATTGCTTCGCCGTATGGAAGGGTCAGTGCCAGCTTAATCGCCGTTCCGAACGTCTCCGCTACCAGTTCAAACTTCTGAGCCAAGCGGTTCGCTTCCTCGGTCTGCTCCTCAACAGCCTCCATTTCAAACTGATGCTCCTGCCAGACTTCATCCATAACGTCTTCTTCAACTTCACCGCGCAGCGCTTCTTTAACTTCAAGAACAGGCAGAATGCCGATTAACTCCTCTGCCGGTGCGCTGCTGAATCGCAATGCCAGTTCATTCGCTGACATAAATCCTCCGGAAAAAAGGCCCGCCACGGGCGACGGGCAAAGAGAACTTTTCCAATTTAACCAGAACAGGTCATCGACTCCTGTCTGGTTGAGATGGCGGGATTACCATCACGATGCCATATGCACCTGGCATCAGGCTGGCAACAGCCATTGGTCGAAACTCGATTAAAAATGTAACGCTGGCTGTTGGTCGTCAGCCGATTTGTACGGGTAACACTGTCCTTTCACGTGCTGCTCTGCGGCAGCTGCTTCACAAACCGCCTCGGTGTTATAAACGCCGAGCATGGTGTCTGAGCATTCCCCGGTGAGGGCGCAGACGGTAACGATTAAGGCGAAGAACGAGGTCATGCGTTGAGCTCTGGATTGCCTTTCTGCGCCATGAAGTAGCAGAACTTGCGGATAAGGACTTCAACGATGTTGAGGCGAATAGCCTGCTGTTTAACTGGGATACGTGCGTAGTCGATCATGGTTATCTCCTTATTGCCATTTGCGTCTGGCCGACGGAACGGTAAAGCCTGCTGCGCATTATTGGGGTCATCTCATCCGGTGTTTCATATGCCGCCGGCAGCTACTACGTGGGCGTCCTGCCTGGATGACTTGTTGGGATGGGAGAATTATTATCGAAGTAATCGATAATAGTCAAATTAAATTGATAGGCGGAAGCGTAAAAAAACCGTAGGTCAGAATCAACCTACTCAAACGAAACAGAGGGGCGGTGAAGCACTACTTAGTCGGAGGGATCAGATTTCTTTTTTGTAAGTAGGAGGTTGCGAAATCATCGAGTTCCTTAAGGCGGAACTCTATCATCCTGATTATTTTTTCTTTTTCATCGTCGGTAGGGAGCTCTTCAAAAACTTCGAGGAGTTTAGATTGCAGCTCAGACGCTGGTTTAACAGAAGGCTTTGGCGCCCATGGGTCATGATCCTCTTTCAGCTCGTTATCTTCCATAAAGAACCATGAAAGCGGATACCCCGTTGCCGCTGGGAGGCGGTTCAAAATTTCAGACCGAGGCAATATGTCGGAGTTGCACCAACCATTTACAGATTGAGCTTTAACGCCAAGCCTGCGCGCCAGCTCAGATTGGGACATCCCGAGATCATTAATCGCTTTTAGCAATCTCTTTCCGAAGTTCATCTCTTTATCCATTCAGACACTTAAGACCAATTATACAGATTTTTTCTGTAGTCTCTCTTATCGAAATAATTTGACGTTATCGATTAAATTTGATTTATTAGCCTTCATCGATACCAACAGAGATGAACCAATGAAGACATCAATTCAAAAAAAGCTCTTAAACGTCTGCAGCCAGGCTGAGCTTGGGCGTCGAATGAAGAGAAGAGCCCAGACTGTGAACGGCTGGTTTAAAAATAAAATCCCTGGAGAACTGGTTCTCAAAGTAAGTGAAGTTGTGGATTTCAAAGTTACTCCACATGAGTTGCGTCCCGACCTGTACCCAAATCCCACTGATGGTTTACCTCAAAAGGATTCCTAATCATGCACGCAGCAACTTATCAACATATTAACCAGCAGAAGGCCGCTTCGCTGAAATCGAAAAATCATTATGAACCCCGCCGCAGAGACAACTTACGGCGCCAGGCGATCCTGACAGCCGTTCGTGAATGGGAGCTGACTCTGCCCGGCCAGGCGCAGGACGTTGTTACACAGCTGGTGGCCGAGCAATGGGCAAAAGACGGTGGGCGGGGGATCACCGTGAATAAACAAAACCTTTACCGCTACCTGAAAAACGAAACCAATTCCGGCAAATACACCGCCTATGTCATGCAACTCGCGAACTCAATCATCATGGCAATGCCGCTTGAAATCGCCAAGAAGCATGGCTGGAGACTCGATGAAAAAACTGAAGAAGAGAAAGCAGCTTATGAGATGGAGCTGGTGGAACGCGAGAAAGAATTAGTGGCCAGAGCCATGAAAGAAAGTAGTGAGCACCACCAGGCGAAGTTGCTGGGCCTACCGAGCAAAAAGCAGGCGAAGGAAGGTTTTGAAAACCTTCTTGCCAACGCAGCTCTGATGCCAGGAGAACTGGCCGGTGTTGTGATCGCCCACCTTCAGGAGTTGGCTCCACTTTTTACGTAATCGAGTTTTGACCAATGACCATACGACCCGGCAAGCCGGGCAACAGGAGTAAACATGGCAGCGCTGCCCTACATGCAACTTTACATTGCTGATTACCTGGCGGACACCATGCATCTGTCTACAGAAGAGCACGGGGCTTACCTGCTGCTGATGTTCAATTACTGGCAGACAGGAAGGCCAATTCCTAAAAACCGACTGGCGAAGATTGCTCGCGTATCTGATTCGCGCTGGGCTGAGCTTCAGCCCGTTCTTACAGAGTTCTTTGAAGATGATGGCGAAAGCTGGATCCACCTGCGTATCGAACGTGATATCGAAGCAGTGCTCACCTCGCCCCGCGGGAAAAAGTTACCGGGTGGAGACACCCTGAAGGGCTTCAATGGATATGTCTATTTCATCAAAAATCCCGCCACAGGGCTGATAAAAATTGGCTACTCCAAAAACCCTTGGGCTCGCCTTTCTGAACTTCGTAGGAACTACGGTAGTGATTTGTCCGTAGTAGCTACGATAAAGACCGTAGAAAAGTCGGAGAGCTCAATTCACGCCGCTTTTGAACAGTATCGGGTTGAGGGCGAGTGGTTTACTGAAAGCGAGTGCATTAAAGCGGTCATTTTGGCTGTTGTAGCAGGAGAAATAACGACTGTAGATGCTACGCGTAGTTACGTAGATGACTACTGTAGCGCTCCTACGGCTACTACAAATACAGATAAAGATACAGATACAGATCTAAAAGAAAACCCAGAGAGAGAGGAGAGCGCGCAAGACCAATTTTCCTCACCATTTGGAAAATTCCCGATCACCGGCAACTGGATCCCCGGCGCTGATTTCGTAGGCCAGGCTGCGCTTTGGGGCATCAACCTTGGTGAGCATCCGGGCTATACCGCTGTAGAGCTGCAGCAGTTCCGCGATTACTGGCAGTGCGAGGGAAAAGTAAAACACCAAATTCAGTGGGAGCAGACCTTTGCGTCCAGTCTGAGGACGTCTCGTGCCAAAGCATCGGTGCAAGCAAAAGGCCAGCGCCGCCAGCCAGCCCTGACAGTATCGACACCTGACAATGCAATACCACCGGGATTCAGGGGGTAACGATGAAAACGACGAGCGACATTCTGGGGCGCCTACAGCGACTTATCCCCGAAGGCATTCAGCCAAAGTTTACCAGCGCCACGGAGTTGATGGCCTGGCAGCAGGAAGAGGGGCGTAAGAGAGCCGCGGAGCTGGAAAAGGAAAATCAGCGTGCACGTTCAGAGAAGATTTTTGGCCGTTCCGGTATTTGCGATCTGCACCGCAACTGTACTTTTGCGAATTACCAGGTCAGCAACGAGGGGCAGAAGAATGCGCTGACGCTGGCAAAGAGTTACGCCCAGAACTTCGGCAGCGGTTTTGCCAGCTTTGTGTTTAGTGGCGGCTGCGGTACCGGGAAAAACCATCTTGCGGCAGCTGTGGGCAACTTCCTGTTGCAGCGTAATCACACTGTTCTGGTGGTGACCGTTCCTGATCTTATGCTGCGTGCACGCAAGTGTTACGACGAGGGGCAGTCCGAATCTGCATTACTGGACGACCTTTGCAAAGTGGATCTGCTGGTGCTGGATGAAGTTGGGGTGCAGCGCGATACACGCAACGAGTGGGTGCTGCTGAATCAAATTATCGATCGCCGCCTGGCGGCAATGAAACCTGTGGGGGTACTGACGAACCTGAACTTTGAGGAGTTATCGAGAACGCTGGGTGAGCGCGCAATGGATCGCCTGACCATGGATAACGGCATCTGGGTGAATTTCACCTGGGGAAGTTACCGCAAAAACGTGAGCCATTTACGGCTTGTTAAATAACTAAACGAGTTTTGACCAATGACCAAACCATTAACCCAGAAAGAGCAGGTGGCAGTTTTTGTGCGCTACCAACCGAACTGCGCCGTCGGCGACGTTTCCGAAGCGCTGGATATGTCAGGTGCAACAGCAGGCAAGCTGCTGCGCGAGTTGAGTGACGATGGGGTGATAACCCGATCCCGCAACAGCGTTCAGTACACCTATACGGCGGTGCCGCGTGCCGATATTCCGGATGTGATCCTTCCGTGCATGGAGGAAAAAAGCGACCCGGTGAAGATGCAGGCGGCTGAGCAGAAAGCGAAGGCGCTGGAAGAAAAGGGGCTATGGCGTCGCGCCGCAGCGGTGTATTCGGACATGTTCGGGATCGCCTGCAGTGCTGTCGAAGTTGCCCGGATCGCCAAACGTCGTAAAGAGTGCCTGCGCATGTCGGGGAGGTCTTAACCGACGACAAGCAACAATCTCTGGACGATCATCTGTGCCATCCAGGGCCGGTGAGATTACCCTGCGTCAGGTCCGCCGAGTACTGTGCAGCGACAACAAAAAGGCCTGTCGCTGCTCGAGCACCTCATCGCGGTAGGTGCCGTAGCGAATATCGGCCAGAAAAATGCATTTAGCCCCTTCCTGCAAACTGGCTTGGTGGTACCACCAAAAGCGAAAGGGAATGCTTCAAACCTCAACTATTCAAAAATAAGGGGGTTACTATGGTATTTTTGAAGCAGAACGTGCAATCTTTTTCCACTATCTATGAGACGAGTTCGAAAGGAAAAAGAAATGGCATTCGTTGTAGACATTCGCGTTGAGGATAATGCTGTTGCGGCTCCAGCAACAGCTCAAGTTATCGCCCAGCGATTAGGAAGTGGATTAAGAGAAAGATTTGAGGCTCATATCCACAAGCGTGAGTGTGAACCGGGTCAACAAGATTACAACACTAAAATGGCAAGTCGAGCCTTAGCTGCGTTTACTATGTATCAACTCGGCGGGGTTGATGAGAAACATGCAGGCGAATCGGTATGTGATAGTAGTGTAGATGGCGGTATTGACGGTATTGTAATAAACCATAGCGAAAAAATAGTTGTAGTAGTCCAATCTAAATTTAATCAAACTGGAAATGGTACTTGGACTAAAGCTGATTTTATTTGCTTTAAAGACGCTTGTGAAAAACTACAAAACGAGAGGTATTACTTATTTGATCCAATACTTCAAGCTAAAAACTCAGATATAAGCACTGCTCTTAATTCCTTCGATTATAAATTTGTTTTTACCATGACTCACACTGGTAAAAAAGGTGCGTCAGAAGAAGTTCTGCGAGATATGCAAGAATGGCAAAACCAACTAAATGCGGCTTCCTTCACTCCTGAAGAACTACCCAAAGAGGAATGGGCTTTTCAGGTTCATCTAATTTCATCAGAAGATCTTGTTCATTGGTTACAGACTGGTTCAAGGGGACAAATTGATTTGACTGGCGTTGAAGTTGAGCGCTATGGATACTTGAATGAACCTTACAAAGCTTTTTATGGAACTTTATCTGGTGATCAGGTAGGTAATTGGTGGAAACAGTATGGAACTCGTCTATTCACAAAAAACATACGAAACATGCTTGGTAAAACTGATGTTAATGAGGAGATAAAGAAATCCGTATGTGATAATCCAGAGATGTTTTGGTTTTATAATAACGGAATAACCATTTTAGTTAATGAGGTGACTCCTCATAGAAGAAATGCGGCCTCAGGAACAGAAAGAGGATTTTTTGACTTTAAAGATGTAAGTATTATTAATGGTGCGCAAACTGTAAGCAGCATCGGAACAGTCATGGATATTCTTGGAGATAAAATTTACCAAGTTAAAGTGCCCGCACGCTTTATAGAAGTTCGAGAAGACTTAGATAATCTCATATCAAACTCAATAACCAGGGCAAATAACTTTCAAAATAGAGTGCTTGGCAGAGACTTTGCTTCACAGCAACCTGACCAGCATCGATTAGCAAGGGAGTTGATCTTAGAAGGTTATCAATACCAACTACTAAGAACAGACGAGGATTACTCCCAAACTAATGCAAAGGTTATTGATTTGGACGAGGCTTTAAATGCTCTTGCTTGTTTAAGCAAAAATAATACTATCGTAGCCATATTGAAATCCAATAGAGGTAGGTTTTTTGAGAATTTTGATGGGACACTTTACAAAACATTATTCAATCCAAGATTGAGCGGAACAAAGTTGATCAATGCGGTCAATCACTTTAGAGTAATTGAAAGAGCTATAAGTGAGACATTATCCGCAACAGATAAGTCTACCCATAGTAGACGCCATCTAATAATTACTCACGGTAATAGATATTATGCCTCCATGTTATTGAATACCGTGCCAAATTTAAATAACAGTACAGAGCAATTAAATCCAGACGTTGTTAAGTTAACTACTGATCTGGCTATTTTGATAGATACTACAGAGAACTATATTGAGGAAAATTACCCTAATGCCTATCCTGCTAGGTTTTTTGCGAACCCAGCGAAAATACAGGAGTTATACTCTAGCAAGTAGTTATCTTGGGTTGGAAATGTTTTCCTTTCCGAAGGGTGATTGAAGCAATAATAAGTTAGATTATTTGTAAATTAGAAAATAACGCCCTCACTTTCTGAGGGCGAAATTATTTAACATTGACTACAGTTTGTTCAAATGCATTTGATCTACATCCTTCGAGTTAAATACTAATTCTGGAATCAATAGACTTGGCGTTTACGGTACTGCCAATATCCAGCTTTAGTGAGCTTGGAGGTAATTTGTCTGATTCATCTTTATACAGGCCTTTATCGTAAGGTGAGGTAAGTTAAGAAATTTGGGTTGTACCACCACTTCTCTTCGTCGCTGAGGTGAGATTTAAATAAATTTGTCTTTCTGCGCACCGCAGTAAGAGGAGAGAACACTGTGATTTTTTTAAACAGACAGGCATTTTTGCGCCTTAAGCATTGATCAAAACGGCCTACAGGTATACTGTATATTCATACAGTAAATGCAGCGGAGGCTATTATGAGAGTTGAGTTAAGCATTGATAGAACTAAAGAACTTCCTAAGGGCGCTGTCCCGGCTCTGGAAAAAGAACTGTTAACACGACTGCAGGATCAGGTAGGTGATTGCACCCTGGTTATACGACGAGCAGGCTCAGACGGGTTAAGTGTTCTGGGCGGTGAAAAGGACGCGAAGAAGAAGGTAGAAGAGATCCTCCAGCAGACCTGGGAAAGCGCTGACGACTGGTTTTATTAATTCAGCATGTAATTAGTTTCCTGGGTGGAGGGTGCGGTGAAAGAAACAGAAAAATTTCCAAAAAAGGGTTATGCAGTCATCAGATGTCACGATGGGGTTATCGTTGCACGGCTGCACTCATTTCCTGAATTTGATCGCGCGCTGATGTACAGGCGAGGTGATGTGTTGTCGTTTACGCCGCTTCTGGATGATGAGATTGTAGGGTCGCCAACTCTCTTTACGCAGATGCTGGAGCGGGCAGGTTACCGCGTTTCGCTTAATTCTGTTAAACTCCCGTCATAGGCCTGAACAACCTATACCTGCTGCGCCACTGGAGAGATACCATGGCGCAAAAACCTACCAAACAAAAACTTGATCTGGTTCCTTTCGGAATCAGCGGTTTCTTTTTGCCTGCTCACTCAGGGGTGACAGCATGAAGAAAACCAGCTTTATTCACACTCAGCTCACCACGAAAGAAGTGGACGAACTCGAGGCCCGCTACCGTGCTAATGACGTGCGGACTGTGCGCAGCCTTGATTTCGATCTCATCCACTGGACACTCACCGCGTACCTGCCCGAGGCAAATAGAACCCCGCGTCAGGATAATACCTTCCAGCAAAAGCTCTGGAGGGAAGCGTGAAAACCTACAACATCACGCCGATGGGCAAGCCCAGAATGACCCGCGCCGATAAGTGGAAGAAACGCCCGGAGGTTCTCCGGTACCGCGCGTTCTGTGATCACGTTCGTCTGATGGGCGTCGAGCTACCGGAAGCAGGCGCACACATTACATTTATCCTCCCGATGCCCCCGAGTTGGAGCAAGAAGAAGCGGCAGGAGATGGCGGGGAAACCCCACCAGCAGAAGCCCGACAAAGATAACCTGGAGAAAGCCCTAATGGACGCCATCTATGCCGATGACGCCCATATTTGGGATTCTCGCGTGACGAAGCGCTGGGGTGAGGAAGGGCAGATCATCATCGGGGAGATCGACCAATGCGCGCATTGCTGAAACCGGTTATCGCCCGGGAGTTGGGCGTTGTGCTGTTGAAGCCCGGCAGCGAGCTGATGCCTATGTTCATTTCAGGGCGCGTGCTGGTGGAAAGCCAGCCAGACAACATGACCAGCTTTGAGACCGGACGTGTGCCTGATTTGCGTCAGCCGCTGGCGGTTAACCCGGCTCTGCGCTCTTTCTTCCTTCACGAAAAGGTGATCACTGCCGCTGGTGGGCTGAATGGCCTGGAATACTGGTTGCTGCGCCATGGTGGCGGCATATTTCAGTACCAGCACAGCGACTACCACTATCACGAACTGACCACCATGCGGCATGAGCCCGGTGCGATTCTTCTTTGCGGCCACTGCGACAACCGGCTGCGCGAGCAATTCACCGAACGCCTGGCGGATCTGGCGCGCCAGAACGTCATCGACTGGGTGCTGGACATAGCCCGGGTGGCGCTGGCGCTCGATAAAGCTCGTGAACTATCCCTGGCTGAATTGTGCTGGTGGGCTGTTCGTGTCGGCGTCACCGATGCGCTGCCTGAATCTGTTGCCCGTGAGGCATTGCGCCTGCCAGCCGCGAAAGAAACTTATCGAGAGAGCGAGATCGTACCCGCGGTGCCTGCCACCAGCATCATCGCCGCGAAGTCCCTCGTTTTATCTGCAGGGCCTGCAGGCGCACCACCAGCGCCAGCCATTAAGCCAATCGTGGGCGTACTTGTGGATCCCGAATCCCCGCAGACCCTGATGAAGCGGCCAAAGCGGACCCGCTGGGACAAACCCAAATATCTGGCATGGGTTAAGACGCAGCCCTGCGAGTGCTGCGGCAGGCAGTCAGATGATCCACACCATCTAATCGGCTGGGGCCAGGGAGGCATGGGAACGAAGGCGCACGACAGTCTCGTGATCCCCCTGTGCCGTCAGCACCATACCGAACTACATAACGATCCGGTGAAATTCGAGCGTAAGCACGGTACTCAACCGGAAATGATAATCAGAGTGCTGGACCGGGCCTTTGCGCTCGGCGTTCTGGCTTAAGGAGCAGTACAGGATGACACCACGTCAACGCCGCATTCATATCGAAGGTCTGGGTAAAGCAGCATCTGCACCGCGTAAAAGCTGGCTCGGCAAGTTCACGCCATTAACGGGCGTTCAGTCAGCGTGGATCAAATCCTTGCTGACGGTCTGGGGCGAATGCGCCGGCGGTAAAACCCGCGCGCAATACCGCCTGGAGAATTGCAGCCAGTTTTGGTCTGAGGTCAAGCAATCGGAGTGGTCGGACAGTCAGCTGTCGCGCATAACTGAGGCTCTGGGCCAGGCGAGGGAAGAGGGGTTCCGTGGCGTGCAGGCGGCGTTGCGTGCCCGGGCCATTCTGTGGCCGGTGACTCTGTCAGCGTTAATCGAAGAGAGCGAGCGCCGCGATGATGCTGACTTTATCGAACAGATCATGCTGAACACCTTCGACCAGCGCGATCCGGTTTATGTGGTCGGCCTGCAGTTTTACACCACCCGTAAGAAGATATCCGACATCACTAGGGAGTTGCAGCACGTGGCCCCCTGGCTTACTGACGGAGAAGCGCGTAAGCGGGTGCGCTGGTGCCTTGAAATCTTCCAGGCGAAGGTATTTCTGGCTGTTCGCCGACAGATAGAAGCCGAGCAAAAGTGAGATGTATGTTAAATATTTTTAAGAAGGAGTTGAAAACGGGCCAGAAAAATGAATAATCCATTCATGCTTGGCAGAGCTGCGCCACGATGGCAGCGACGAAAAGCCTTTATCAAACAAATTCTGAAACCTCGCTTTGGCGGGGTTTTTTATTGCCTGCATTCCCCATCCCGTCGCTTGGGAGAGTGCTATAATGATCTTGAAACATAATTAGAGTGACGCGGGCAAACGCCCAATGTGTATACAACGGCATTTACGACCAGCATTCACTGCTGGTCTTTTTTTTCCGCCATTAGCTCAACCGGAGAGAGCACGGAGCTTCTACCTCTGTGGTTCGGGGTTCGAATCCTCGATGGCGGACCATTGCATCGCTTCATTCTTAATTAAGTATTTCTCACACCAGCCCGTAACCACAATGGCTAGACTCTCCTCACAGTGAGGGAGGGAATGGCATGATAGAGGGATTTTACTGGATACAGCACAATGGCAGAGTTCAGGTTGCCTACTATACCCATGGAGAAACGGAAGATCTTGAAACGGGTAAGACCGTAATCGGTATTTGGCACCTGACGCAGGGTGATCCCATTTGTGATGACGGCGAAGCAGAAGTTCTGGAAGGTCCTCTTACACCATCATGATCTCGTCGGTCGTTCCGGGTTTGATGAAGGTGGTCGTTATTCGAATGCGTTCCCTGTAATTACAATTTAGGCGAATTTGGAATAACGCTCCTATTAACTGGCATCATCGCACTCCTGTAACCAGACTTAGTTTTCTGCTTACGACTGAAAGGAGCGAACTATGCCAGTTAACCATGCTGAATGCATCGAAGCCTGCTACAAATGCGCGGCTGCCTGTGATTATTGTGCTGCTTCATGTCTGAAAGAAGAACAAGTGGATATGATGCGTGAGTGCATAAGACTCGATATGCAGTGCGCGAATATTTGTCGGCTCGCAGCGCAATTTATGACCTTTGATAGTGAATTTGCCAGATCGCTATGCCGGGTCTGCGCAGAAGTCTGTCAGAAATGCGGTGAAGAATGTGGGAAGCACGAAGCAGAACATTGTCAGAAATGCTCTGAAGCCTGCCTTCGTTGTGCAGAAGCGTGCCGCTCGATGGCTTAATGGAGCTTTCTCCCAGTTTTCTGTTTGAGCATCGACACTTAGAATTCTGACAAATTTTTGCTATGGTTATGAGTCAGGTGAATCCCCCTATGCGGCGGGGCAATCCAGTTAACTGCTAAGTGCAGATATGCTTGCGGCTCGTATAACTGGTAACGAGTCACCGGGAGGCACCCGGCACCTGTCTTATTCTCCATTTCTGAGTTAAATATCGCCTGCTAGTAAAGCAGGCTTTTTTATATGCGCTTCGTTAGTAGTGCTATTATTTAATCGTGAACCAAGCCATAACCATTAACCGGACATCCTGACCGGCCAGTATCGCTGCTCGACACAGCTACTATTTGGATGATGGCGACGTATCACGCCTACCTACTTAAATTTCCAACTCATTTAGGCCTGCGTAAAAGCGGGCCTTTTTTTATTTCAGGTTCCCGGAACCCCCCATCAATCGTCTTGTCGTTAATTCGTCCGGAGAGCCTGATCCCTATCCACACTACACCCGCGAACCAGCGAGGTGAGAGAAATGTCCCGTATGAGCAAACTTGTCACCGGAGTCGCCCTCGGCACCTCAGGAGGAACCATCCTGAACGGCGTCCTCACAAAACTGAGCCCTGACGAATGGAGCGCCATCGGCGTACTGGCTGGTATTGCCGGGATCATCGTTACAGGGCTCATTAACTGGTACTTCAAACGCAAGGTCGCCAATGCACAGGTAAAGGCGCTTGAGAAGTATGGCCCAGCAGTCAAAGTCGGAGATGATTAAATGCCAATGACCAGTAGCCTGCGTAACAAACTCATCGCCGCTGCTGGTGGCGGTGCAATGCTGATCGCCTCGCTGTTTCTCGGTGGGCAGGATGGTGTCGAAGGGCGGAAGTATGAAGCCTATAAAGACGTCGCCGGGGTATGGACTGTTTGCGACGGCCATACGGGCCGGGATATCGTGAGAGGGAAGAAGTATACCGATCGCGAATGTGACCAGTTGCTGTGGAAAGACCTCCAGCCAGCAAAACGAACGGTAGACAATCTGGTTAAGGTGCCGCTGGGCGAGTATCAGCGCGCCGCGCTCTACAGCTTTGTTTTTAACGTTGGCTCTGACGCGTTCTCTAAGTCCACGCTGTTGCGCAAGCTGAACAAGGGTGATCACGACGGAGCGTGCGAAGAAATGCGCCGCTGGGTTTACGCTGGTGGTATGAAGTGGAAAGGTCTCCAGAACCGGCGAGAGATGGAGCACTCAATGTGCCTGGCGGAGAGTAAAAATGACCTCTAAAGCCTGGCTGGTAATCGGCATCGAGCTGATTTTATCCCTGCTGGTTATTCACTTTCTGCTCGGTAAGGTACTTGATGAGACGAAGCGAGCCGACGCCGCTGAGCAAAACCTGAAACTGGCAAACGCCACCATCACCGACATGCAGGTGCGCCAGCGTGATGTCGCTGCGCTCGATACCAAATACACTGGAGAACTGCAGGATGCAAAAGCCACTATCGATCAGCTTGAGCTTGATGTTGCTACTGGCAAACGTCGGCTGCAGCTCAACGCCAGATGCACCACGAACGGAGCGGCCAGCACCACCAGCATGGATGATGGCATCGGCCCCCGACTTACTGACTCCGCTGAACGGGATTATTTCACCCTCAGAGAGCGAATTGAAACTGTCACCAGGCAACTGACCGGCCTGCAGGAATATGTGCGGACGCAGTGCCTGAAATAAAAATGTTTTGACCGCACTTTGCAAAGTACAAAGTCCATTAAATGAGCCTCGCTACAACGCGGGGCTTTTTTTATGCCTGTTACCGCTGGCGAATTTTCTGTCATCGGTGCGGGGATTTATCAAGACTGCGCGTCGCAGCGCATAGACAACCCGAGTCTTTCAGAAAGCTGAGCCTGAGAACTGCCGTATATGGTGGCGACCATCTCGGGGCGGCTTTTCTGTGCGAACAGGCTCACTTTCTAAAAGGTAAAGACGCTATGACATACCCAACAGTTGCAGTAAACGGCGTATCAGTTCGAGTCGATGACGATGGCCGGTATAACCTCAACGACCTGCACGCTGCAGCAGTCTCCAATGGAGAGGCCACTGAATCACAGCGTCCAAGTAACTTCATCAAAAGCGCGCAGATAAGACGTTTTGCCGATGTATTGACCGAAGCTACAAAAATAGCTTCGACCCGGGTGGTTAAGGGCGGTACCGAATCAGGCGTGTGGGGGCTGGAATTGCTCGCAATTCGATATGCGGCCTGGCTGAGTCCGAAATTTGAAATCCGGGTATACAACACCTTCCGGGAAGCGGTACTCAGCGGCATCACCAATATGTCTCGCCTCAATCGGCTTGACCTGCTGATCGCCAATGAGACCAAAGAAGTCAGCGCCTGCGCTCGGGCAATGAATAAGTGGGGCGTCGGCGGCCGCAAGAAGCTGCTCAACTGCGCGCGTGAGCGGATCGTCAGCCAGATGGATCCAGACATGGTAACGCTGATGGAAGCTAAGGCTGGATAACCAGCGCAAAATTTCGCTTTGCTGAAAATACAATGCCTTAGAGAGCCACTTTCACAACGGCTTTCCATTACAAAGCTCATCTGCTGGTGGGCTTGATAATGGCAAAAAAAAGCCCTTACATAGAGGGCTGCAGGAGTCTTAGTATAATTGCTCTTTTTAATGATGTTTCCCCGGAGTTGGCATTCTCCGCATCAGAGTCCTGAATAGCTTGGCAGCCTATGGGTTAACAACAAGCGTAAGCGTGGGATATTAAGAATTTCCTCATGGAACCATCCCCATGGGGCATCTACCTATAATGGCTATAGCGGATAAAATTAAAATATACCCTGCAGGGGATAAACGCTGAGTTACTCGCAGCATTCATTGATAAATTGCGATAATGCTTTACTAAATGGCATGCAGATTTATCCTAATAACTCATTTTTAAATGGAGTTAGGTTAATGAAATTCCTTTGGGCAATTTGTTTCTTGTGTGGAATAGTTGGGTTTATTGAGGGAATTGTCGCGGTATTTGGCGCTGTAAGTGCACCTCAGCAAGCAGCAGGTGCAGCAATGGGCGTTGCCTGGGCTGTTATTCCATACTGTATCTGCCGTGCTATTCAGCAAATGAGACCGCAGGAAGTTATCATCAAGAAAGACGAATAAGCATCAAATGCCTTATCAAAAGCAGCCTCGCGAAAGCGGGGCTTTTTTATACGCTTCGCACGCGCATCAGAAGCGGGTCTTTCAGCTGCAGGCCTGGGCAATCCGTTCCTCATGCGGCATTGTCGTGCGACAGGCTTACGTCTAAAAGGAAACTACCATGAATAATAAAAATGCCGCTCCATCAGCGACTCTGACTATTGGCGAGCTCGTGCGCATGCAGGAGCACATTGCTGACCAGCTTGACCATTTCAAATATTGCTTTGAGCAATCTATCGGGGCGTCGTCTGAAGGCAAGATACCCGTAGTATTGTTGGGGGCTCGTTATGTCGCTATTGCTGGTGGTTTTACACCGGACGAGATTAAGGAAGCGCTGGAGCGTATTGTGGCTGACCGGGATAAGCACTCTGGGAAAAAGCTGGTGGCTGAAACCGTGCTCAACGACTCGTCTACTCATTCGGGTTCTATTCAATCTGCAAGGCTGGGCAATTCAATCACCAATACCTCTTACTCCATCCGAGTAGAAGTCGACGGGAACAGCAAACCGAATGTGTCCGGAATGGGCTCAGGTTGGGCATTGGATAAACCTGGCGTATTCGAGAACACCCCGATTGCCGCGAAAATCCAGGAAGAGATGGAAGAGCGCCGCGCGGCAAGTGATCAGCTGGGCATTGATGCAGGCCGACTCAATGCCGCTACTTCAACCAAGATCAAACTCTCAGACGAAATGCGTGATGCTGTAGTGGATGCGGTAAGTAACAGCGGCCTGTTTGAATCCCTTCAGACTGAACTGAGTGGCCAGGCAGCATCTATAGCCATTCTGCAACAGGCTATCAATGGCGCAGTGAATGATGCTATCAACAACGCATTGCGGCCTGGCGGGATAGTGTGGTCAGCGTTGATTCGCTGAATGGACGTTTAGACGTCTAAAGCCCGAGATGCTTAATGGTAATTGATAATCATTATCATTTACGGGTCCTTTCCGGCATATCGGCTTGCTACGGGGCGGCGTCCGCGCAGATTCTCGCTATTTATGAAAATTTTCGGGTATTTGCCGTTTCCGTTCTTCTTCTGGCTATCTTGCTGTTTTTACTGAAAACACCCCTTCAAAAGAAAGGAAGTGGTGAAGCCCAGGAAATGGTGATTTGGCGTTTGTCATTTCCTTTCTCTGTTTTATGCCAGGAGCGAGCAATGGAGGTTAACAAAAAACTCTTATCCGAGATTTTCGGCGTCAGCATTCGCACCATCCAGAACTGGCAGGAACAGGGGATGCCGGTAGCGCGAGGAGGCGGGAAAGGGAATGAAGTTATGTATGATTCCGCCGCTGTTATCGAATGGTATTCAGCGCGGGATGCTGCTATTGAAAATGAAAAATTACGGAAAGAGGTTGAGGATCTGCGCATTGCCTCCGAGTCCGATCTTCAACCCGGCACCATTGAATATGAGCGACACCGTCTTACCCGAGCACAGGCTGACGCTCAGGAACTTAAAAATGCCAAAGAGTCCGCTGAGGTGGTGGAGACCGCATTCTGCACGTTCGTGCTGTCGCGGATAGCCGGAGAAATTGCCAGTATTCTCGATGGAGTGCCTCTGTCGGTTCAGCGGCGCTTCCCGGAACTGGAAAACCGACATATTGATTTCCTCAAGAAGGACGTCATTAAGGCCATGAACAAAGCAGCTGCGCTGGATGAAATGATACCGGGGTTGCTGAGTGAATATATCGAACAGTCAGGCTAAAGGGTTGCAGCACGCTGTGAGTGCGGGGCTCCGTTCGCTCTTCCGGCCCGAGCCGCAGACAGCTGTTGAGTGGGCAGACGATAACTATTACCTCCCGAAAGAGTCTGCTTATCAGGAGGGGCGCTGGGAAACCTTACCCTTCCAGCGTGCGATCATGAATGCCATGGGCAACGACTATATCCGTGAAGTGAATGTCGTGAAATCTGCCCGTGTTGGCTATTCAAAGATGCTGCTCGGGGTTTATGCGTATTTCATCCAGCATAAGCAGCGAAACTCTCTAATCTGGTTGCCGACTGACGGTGATGCCGAAAACTTTATGAAGTCGCATGTCGAGCCGACAATCCGTGATATTCCCACCTTGCTGGCGCTGGCTCCCTGGTATGGCAAAAAACACCGGGACAATACCCTCAGTATGAAGCGTTTTTCAAACGGGCGTGGATTCTGGTGTCTGGGGGGGAAGGCCGCAAAAAACTATCGCGAGAAATCCGTCGATGTGGCGGGCTATGACGAGCTGGCCGCCTTCGATGATGACATCGAGAAAGAAGGCTCTCCAACCTTTCTGGGTGATAAACGAATTGAAGGCTCGGTCTGGCCCAAGTCCATCCGCGGTTCCACGCCAAAAGTCAGGGGCACCTGCCAGATTGAGCGTGCCGCGAAAGAGTCGCAGCATTTTTTGCGGTTCCACGTTCCCTGCCCGCATTGCGGGGAAGAGCAGTACCTGAAATTCGGCGATAAAGAGACGCCGTTCGGCTTCAAGTGGGTGTCGGGTGAGCCTGCCAGTGTGTTTTACCTTTGCGAGCATAATGCCTGTGTGATTAAGCAACAGGAGATGGATTTTGCGCAGGCCCGTTACATTTGCGGAGAGACGGGGATCTGGACACGGGACGGTCTGTGCTGGTTTTCATCATCCGGTACCGAGATTGATCCACCTGACAGCGTCACCTTTCATATCTGGACCGCCTACAGCCCCTTCACGACGTGGGTGCAAATCGTCAAAGACTGGATCAAGACCAAAGGGGATACCGGCAAGCGCAAGACTTTCGTTAATACCACGCTTGGTGAGACATGGGAGCCGAAAATTGGTGACCGTCCTGATTCGGACGTTATGGCCGAACGTAAGGAACACTTTGGCGCCGCGGTTCCGGAACGGGTGGCCTACCTCACAGCCGGTATAGACTCTCAGCTTGATCGTTATGAAATGCGGGTCTGGGGCTGGGGGCCGGGCGAAGAAAGCTGGCTTATCGACAGGCAGATCATCATGGGCCGTCATGACGATGAAGCCACTCTGCTCAGGGTCGATGAGGTCATCAACCAGACCTATACCCGGCAAAACGGGGTGGAAATGTCGATTTCACGCATCTGCTGGGATATAGGGGGTATCGACCCGACCATCGTCTATAACCGTTCGAAAAAGCATGGGCTGTTCCGCCTGATACCCATTAAAGGGGCGTCTGTTTACGGTAAACCCGTTGCCAGCATGCCGCGCAAACGCAACAAAAACGGTGTTTATCTCACGGAAGTGGGGACCGACACTGCAAAAGAGCAAATCTATAACCGTTTCACCCTGGTGCCTGAGGCCGACGAACCTCTCGCTGGCGCGGTGCATTTCCCTAATGATCCTGAAATCTATGATTTAGCTGAAGCTCAACAGCTGACAGCTGAGGAGCAGGTCGAAAAGTGGGTAGACGGTAAAAAAAAGATCGTCTGGGACAGCAAAAAGCGACGAAATGAGGCGCTCGACTGTTTTGTCTACGCGCTTGCGGCCCTGCGGATCAGCATCTCGCGATGGCAGCTTAATCTCGATTCTCTTCTGGCAAGTCTGCTGGAGGAAGACAGTGGGCGTAAAAATCACAAAACCTTGGCGGATTACGCCCGGGCATTATCCGGAGAAGAATAATGGCGACACAGGCTGGTCTGGAGGCAGCACGCGCTGCATTACATGACCTCATGATGGGTAAACGGGTGGCAACGGTACAGAAAGATGGTCGAAGGGTGGAATTTACAGCTACCTCAGTCAGCGAGCTGAAAAAATACATTGCTGACCTTGAATCTCAGGTTGGATCCACTTCACGGCGCCGGGGACCGGCAGGGTTTTACGTATGAAATTACCAGCTTTAGTGGGACCAGACGGTAAAACATCCCTGCGCGAATATGCCGGGTATCACGGCGGTGGCGGCGGCTTTGGCGGCCAGTTGCGATCCTGGAATCCGCCCATCGAAAGTGCTGATGCGGCGCTCCTGCCTAATTTCTCACGTGGAAATGCCCGTGCTGACGATCTTGTACGAAATAACGGCTACGCAGCAAACGCCGTGCAACTCCACCAGGATCACATCGTTGGGTCATTTTTCAGACTGAGTTACTGCCCGAGCTGGCGTTATCTCGGCATTAAAGAAGAGGAGAGCCGCGCGTTTGCCAGGGAGGTGGAAGCCGCCTGGTATGAGTATGCTGAAGATGACTTTTGCGGGATTGATGCCGAGCGCAAGCGAACGTTTACGATGATGATCCGTGAGGGGGTCGCGACGCATGCATTCAACGGTGAGTTGTGCGTGCAGCCCACCTGGGACAGTGATTCAACGCGGCTCTTCCGCACGCAATTCAAGATGGTCAGCCCGAAGCGCGTCAGCAATCCCAATAACATGGGGGACACCCGGAACTGCCGTGCCGGTGTCAGCATAAACGATGCTGGTGCAGCGCTGGGCTACTACGTAAGCGAGGACGGTTACCCGGGCTGGATGGCGCAGAAATGGATGTATATTCCCCGCGAACTGCCCGGGGGCAGACCATCGTTTATCCATGTGTTCGAGCCGCTTGAAGACGGACAAACCCGCGGCGCTAACGTGTTTTACAGCGTGATGGAGCAGATGAAAATGCTCGACACCCTGCAAAACACGCAGCTGCAGAGTGCGATCGTGAAAGCGATGTATGCGGCCACCATCGAAAGCGAACTGGATACACAGACTGCGATGGACTTTATTCTCGGCTCTGACAGTAAAGACCAGCAAAGCAAAATGACAGGCTGGCTCGGTGAGATGGCATCGTATTACACCGTAGCGCCGGTTCGGCTCGGTGGTGCCAAAGTCCCGCACCTGATGCCTGGTGATTCACTGAATCTGCAGTCAGCGCAGGATACGGATAACGGTTTTTCAACCTTTGAGCAGTCACTGCTGCGCTATATCGCCGCCGGGCTGGGGGTGTCATACGAGCAGCTCTCGCGTAACTATTCCCAGATGAGTTACTCCACCGCACGCGCCAGCGCCAATGAATCCTGGGCGTTCTTTATGGGTCGACGCAAGTTCGTCGCAGCCCGGCAGGCCTGTCAGATGTTTGTCTGCTGGCTGGAAGAGGCGATTGCGCGCCGTGTTATCACGCTCCCATCCAAAGCCAGGTTCAGCTTCCAGGAAGCGAGAACTTCATGGGGTAACGCAAACTGGATCGGTTCGGGGCGCATGGCTATTGATGGCCTGAAGGAGGTGCAGGAGGCTGTAATGCTGATCGAGGCCGGTCTCAGCACCTATGAGAAGGAGTGCGCCAAACGCGGAGATGACTATCAGGAAATATTTTCTCAGCAGGTACGTGAAACTATGGAGCGCCGGAGCGCGGGCCTTAAACCCCCGGCCTGGGCGGTAGCCGCTTTTGAATCCGGGCTGAAAAAATCAAACGAGGAGGATAAAGATGACGCCAGAACTGCGTAATCTCCCGCATATTGCCAGCATGGCCTTTAATGAGCCGCTGATGCTTGAACCCGCCTACGCGCGGGTTTTCTTTTGCGCGCTGGCAGGCCAGCTGGGGATCACCCGTCTGACGGATACGGTGTCGGGCGCAACGCTTGGTGCTGAGCAGATTGCCGAACCGCTGGCGCTCTTTGGTGATGATGAGGAGATGGGGCCCCGACCGTCGCGTAGTTACCAGATAACGAACGGCATCGCGGTGCTGCCCGTTTCCGGGACGCTGGTCAGTAAAACCCGGTCGCTGCAGCCTTACTCCGGCATGACGGGATACAACGGGATCATTGCCCGCCTGCAGCAGGCCATGAGCGATCCTGGCGTCGACGGCATTCTCCTCGATATGGATACGCCTGGCGGGATGGTGTCCGGGGCATTCGACTGCGCCGACATTATTGCACGGATGCGCGATATCAAGCCCATCTGGGCGCTGGCAAACGATATGAACTGCAGCGCCGGGCAGCTTATTGCCAGCGCCGCTTCCCGCCGTCTGGTCACCCAGACCGCGCGGACGGGCTCAATCGGCGTGATGATGGCGCACAGCAACTACGGCGCTGCCCTGAAAACGCAGGGCGTCGAGGTGACCCTGATTTACAGCGGCGATCACAAGGTTGATGGCAACCCTTACGAAAAACTACCGAAAGACGTTCGCGATGATTTTCAGACGCGGATCGACGCCACGCGCCGGATGTTTGCCGAAAAGGTTGCTGCTTATACCGGCATGTCCGTGCAGGCCGTGCTGGATACCGAAGCGGCTGTATTTTCCGGTCAGGAATCGGTGGATGCTGGCCTGGCTGAAGAGCTGGTCAATAACACTGACGCGCTGAACGTAATGCGCGAGTCACTTAACAAACGAAAAACAATCTCCCCTGGAGGAAATATGGAAAAAGTAACCACCGCATCAGCTGCGGATGCAATTCAGGCCACCGCGCCAGCAGAACAGACAAATACTGTCGAATCCGCTGCTGCAGTTGTTGCTTCACCGGCAGAGGTCAGTGCCCGGGTCGCCGCAGCGGTGAGTGCCGAAAATGGCCGAATTATGGGAATCCTGAACTGCGAAGAGGCGAAAGGACGTGAGTCACAGGCGCGTGCACTGGCCGAAACGCCGGGTATGACAGTCGAAAGCGCACAGCGCATTCTGGCCGCTGCACCGCAAAGTGCCCAGGCGCGTTCCGATACGGCACTGGATCGCCTGATGGAAACAGCACCTGGTGCGTTATCGACAGGTAATGTATCTGCTGAAGCAGGTGAAGATTTGTTAAACACCCCCGTTTAAGAGGCTCTTATGGCAACGACTGAAGTTTTTACCCATCTACAGCCGCTCGGCAACAGTGACCCGGCACATACTGCATATGCACCTGGTGAACTGACAGCATCCACCCCGGCAATGACCCCGCTCATGCTCGATGCTACATCCGGCAAGCTAACCGTCTGGGACGGCGAGCATGCAGGTGCAGCAACCGGCATTCTGGCGGTTACTGCTGATCAGAACAGTGCAGAACTGGCATTTTATAAATCCGGTTCATTCCGCATCGAAGATGTGCTGTGGCCATCTGCCGTTACCGACGAAAATATCAAGCGTAACGCGTTCGCCGGTACTGCGATCAGCATCGTTTAATCACCCTCAACTTTCATAAAAGCCGCATATGCGGCTTTTTTTACGGGAAAAATCTATGTCGATTTATACTACTGCCCAGCTGCTGGCGGTCAATGAGAAGAAATTTAAGTTCGATCCGCTTTTCCTTCGCATCTTCTTCCGCGAAAGCTATCCCTTCAGTACTGAGAAAGTGTACCTGTCGCAAATCCCGGGCCTGGTGAACATGGCACTCTATGTCTCGCCTGTTATTTCCGGCAGGGTCATCCGCTCCCGCGGTGGCACAACCTCAGAATTTACGCCTGGATATGTCAAACCCAAGCACGAAGTAAACCCGCAGATGACCCTGCGACGCCTGCCGGATGAAGACCCACAGAACCTGGCTGATCCTGCCTATCGCCGCCGCCGCATCATTCTGCAGAACATGAAAGATGAAGAACTGGCGATTGCGCAGGTAGAAGAAATGCAGGCCGTATCCGCCGTGCTCAGCGGTAAATATACCATGACCGGAGAGGCATTCGAGCCGGTGGAGGTGGATATGCAGCGCAGCGCCAGAAACAACATTGTTCAGGCGGGTGCTGCGGCGTGGTCCAGCCGGGACAAAGAAACCTATGATCCGACCGATGACATCGAGACGTATGCGGTGAATGCCAGTGGCGTGGTCAACATCATCGTGTTCGATCCAAAGGGCTGGTCACTGTTCCGCTCCTTTAAGGCCGTCAAAGACAAGCTGGATACCCGCCGTGGCTCTAACTCCGAGCTGGAAACCGCACTCAAGGATCTCGGTCAGGCGGTTTCCTACAAGGGTATGTACGGCGATGTGGCAATCGTCGTGTATGCCGGTCAGTACGTTGAAGGGGGTGTGCAGAAGAATTATCTGCCGGATAACACCATGGTACTGGGTAACACACAGGCGCGCGGTCTGCGGACCTATGGCTGTATCCAGGATGTAGACGCGCAGCGCGAGGGCATTAACGCCTCTGCACGCTATCCAAAAAACTGGGTGCAGACCGGTGACCCGGCCCGTGAATTCACCATGATCCAGTCCGCGCCGCTGATGCTGCTGGCAGACGCGGACGAGTTTGTGTCCGTCAAACTCGCGTAACTTCCACCCGGTGGCCCTTCGGGGCCAATTTTTCGGAGTAGCTTCCATGACTGAAAAAGAGACACTCATCGCCCGGCTGAAAGAGCTGGGCAAAATGCTGGGCCGTGACGTGAATACCAGCGGCACCATCCAGGAGCTGTCGATGCGTATTGCTGAGCTTGAAGAGGAGCTGGATGGAGATGCCGGTTCGGTTGACGGTGAAAATGGAGAGGAGAATGCTTCCGGCAGCACCGGCAGCACCGGCAGCACCGGCAGCACCGGCAGCACCGGCAGCACCGGCAGCACCGGCGGTGATATTGCTGACGCAGTGAAAGAAAAAACAAAAGCGACCACAACCGATGACCGGGTAACAGTAGAAACGCTGGCAACCCTGCATATTGACGCGCTGCATGCCACGCGTAACGAACCGGCCTCCATCGTTGAGCCCGGCGTGATCATTCGCGTATCCGAACAGGATGCAGACGAGCTGATCGCAAAGGGGCTGGCCAGAGAAGCCTGAAGGGGACCGAATGGCTGATTTCGATAATCTCTTTGACGAGGCCATGTCGCGAGCGGATGGCGCTATCCGCATAGTGATGGGCGCAGAGGCAAAGGTGATGTCAGGCGCTTTGTCAGGTGTCACCCTGATGGGCGTTTTCGATGATCCGGAGAATATTGGTTATGCCGGTGTGGGCATTCGGGTTGAAGGTACCAGTCCGACCCTGTTTGTGGAAACCGCCACTGTTCAGCAGCTGGAACGCATGGACACCCTGATGATTAACGGGCGGGCTTTCTGGGTTGAGCGAATTGGCCCTGACGATTGTGGATCCTGTCATATCTGGCTGGGTAACGGGAGCCCGCCCGCCGGTACCCGCCGCCGTTAAGGAGGCTGCATGTCCGTTAAAGGTCTTGAGCAGGCGATAGAGAACCTCAACAGCATCAGCAAAACTGCGGTTCCGCGCGCGTCAGCGCAGGCTGTTAACCGTGTGGCAAACCGGGCCGTCAGCCGCAGCGTGGCAGTTGTGTCGAAAGATACCCGCGTACCGCGAAAACTGGTAAAGCAACGCGCCAGGCTGAGACGTGCGACGGTTAATAAACCCCGCGCGCTTATCCGTGTAAACCGTGGCAATTTACCGGCCATAAAACTGGGTACCGCCAGCGTGCGCCTTTCCCGCAGAAAACGGGATAAGAAAGGGGCCAACAGCGTGCTGCGCGTTGGTCCTTTCCGTTTCCCGGGCGGATTCATTCAGCAGCTTAAAAATGGTCGCTGGCACGTCATGAGGCGAACAGCAAAGCCCCGTTATCCGATCGAAGTGGTCAGCATTCCTCTGGCAGCCCCTTTAACCACGGCATTTAAAGCTGAGCTGCCGAAGCTCATGGACTCGGATATGCCCAAAGAGCTCCGGGCATCCCTTACAAACCAACTCAGGTTGATTCTGACAAAATGAAACACAGTGATATCCGACAGTTGATTCTTGACGCGCTGGAAAGCGCGATTGGTACTGACGCCATTTATTTTGACGGCAGGCCAGCAGTGCTCGAAGAGGGAGATTTCCCGGCCGTCGCCGTTTATCTCACCGACGCGGAGTACACCGGGGAAGAACTGGATGCCGATGTCTGGCAGGCCACTCTTCATGTTGAAGTCTTTCTTCCTGCCCAAGTGCCTGATTCGGAGCTGGATGAATGGATGGAAGCGCGTGTTTACCCGGTTCTGTCGGAGATCCCGGGGCTTGCATCCCTTATCACCAACATGGTGCAGCAGGGCTATGACTACCAGCGCGATGATGATATCGGACTCTGGAGTTCAGCCGATCTGAAATATTCCATCACCTACGAAATGTGAGGACGTTATGACCACACCTAACCCGCTGGCACCGACGAAAGGGGCCGGCACCACCCTCTGGATTTACACCGGAAGCGGCGATCCCTACGCCAGTCCCCTTTCGGATGTTAACTGGCTGCGTCTGGCAAAGATCAAGGATTTGCAGCCAGGCGAACTCACCGCCGAGTCAGAGGACGACACCTATATCGATGACGACAACGCCGACTGGGCTTCATCCATGCAGGGTCAGAAATCAGCAGGCGACACGAGTTTTACTCTGGCATGGCTGCCGGGTGAAAGCGGTCAGCAGGACCTGGTCAACTGGTTCGATGATGGCACGGTTAAAGGATACAAAATCAAGTACCCGAATGGCGCCGTCGATGTCTTTAAAGGCTGGGTGAGCAGCCTTGGGAAGACCGTTTCGGCTAAAGAAGTGATGACCCGAACGGCAAAGATCACTAATAACGGCAAACCCTCTCTGGCAGAAGACAGCGGTACTGCGGTAATTGGCGTGACGGGTATCAGCCTGGATAAATCCACTGCAGCGGTCGCTGTCGGTGCGACCACGCAACTGGCAGTGACGGTCCTGCCAGCCAGCGCTTCAGATAAATCCTTCCGCGTAGCCAGCAGTGATCCTTCAAAAGCAACGGTCAGCGTCAGCGGTAGTATCCTTACCATCACCGGCGTGGCGGCAGGCGCTGTCGAAATCATCGTCATGGGCAATGACGGTAACTTTGTGGCGATCTGCAAGGTCACCGTTTCCTGATAACCGGGGCGCGAGCCCCGTTCCCCGGAGTAAATATGTTTCTTAAAACTGAACTGCTCGAGCATAAC